>NZ_LASY01000105.1:0-22837 GCF_000973155.1 Grimontia sp. AD028
CAGGTCGTTTGGGTATATCTGCAAATGGGGCTATCGCCCCACTTTCTTCTTATCTTTCGTCGACGATTAAAGAAGTGCTTCCAGAGAATCTACAATCGCGACAGGATGGTAAGCTGCCAGCGTCGTCCTGTCATGGACACCCCATGTAATACCGATAGCATCCACGCCAGCATTTTGCGCTAAATGCATGTCGTGCGTTGTGTCCCCCACCATCACAGCCTCTTTTTCCTCAACACCAAGCTGAGCCAAAAGCTCATTGAGCATCAATGGGTCAGGTTTTGAAGCCGTTTCATCCGCAGTGCGAGTCGCCACAAAAAATGCTGACGTGCCGGTATCCGCAATAGCCTTATCTAAGCCCGGGCGGGATTTGCCTGTCGCAACCGCGAGCAAATGCCCTCTTTGCTTTAGCGTTTCCAAAAACGCAAAAGTAGAAGGATACAGGTCTATCGGCGTATCGTTATCGACACGAAACTGTTGCCCGTAATGGCGTTTCCACTCATCCAGTTTTTCTAAAGGCGCCCCGGGATAGAGAAATTCATACCCTTTGTCTAGGCTCAGGCCAATCATCTGTTTGAGCTCATCACCAGACAACTCTGGCAAACCACCCGTGAGATGGGCAGCAGCTTCCAGACTGGAAACAATACGCGCGACAGAATCCATCACGGTGCCATCCCAATCAAAAATGACCAACTTATAGTTAGCTAACACGTGGCGCTTTCCTTAAACCTTCCAGTGCTCTTTCTAATTGCTTATCCATCGGGGCGGAGATATCCATCAGTTCTTCGGTTCCCGGGTGGGTAAACTTGATATTGGCTGCGTGCAGGAAAAGACGGCTCAAACCAAACTTCTTGGTGTAAGCATCAAACCTTGGATCGCCATAGCGATCGTCCCACGCCAGTGGATGTCCCACATATTGCGCATGTACACGGATTTGGTGAGTACGGCCTGTTATTGGGCTAGCTTGCACCAAAGTCGCTTGCTCGAACTGTTCCATCACTTTAAAGCGGGTTTCAGACGGCTTACCATTCGGGTTTACACGAACAATGCTGTTCACTTCGTTTTTAAGAAGTGGCGCTGTTACCTTCTTCATAGAAGGCTTCCAGTTACCCATGGCTAAAGCAAAGTAGTATTTCTGCACCGTCTTCTCACGGAATTGCGCCTGCAAATGACGCAATGCTGAACGCTTCTTAGCAATCAGCAAGATGCCTGAGGTATCGCGGTCGATACGGTGCACAAGTTCTAGAAAGCGTGCGTCTGGGCGCAATGCGCGCATCGCTTCAATGGCACCGAAGTGCAGACCACTTCCGCCGTGAACCGCAGTGCCTGACGGTTTGTTGAGCACTAACATGTGATCGTCTTCATAAATCACACATTTTTCCAACTCTGCGACACGATTCAGTTTGGTATTGGGTGCCTCAGCCTGCGCTGTCTCTGGGATCTTGATAGGTGGTACGCGAATTACATCACCCGCCTGAAGCTTATATTCAGGTTTTATGCGTTTTTTATTAACTCGCACCTCTCCTTTACGCAGAACGCGATAAATCATACTTTTAGGTACGTTTTTAAGCCTATTTCGGAGAAAGTTATCGATCCGCTGGCCTGCAATGTCATCTGAAATGTCGATGAATTGCACTTTAGGTTTTTCAGTATTCATAGGGCGTAGATTCTACATTGCATCAAAGTAGTTTGCTGCAAAAAAGTGTCCCTGCTATAGTTGCGCCGTAAAGCAGAAAAGTTTGAAGCTTTTTTGCTCGCCACGACTAAAAAGTCGACAAATAGAGTAAATCTTTACCGCTTTATCTCAGACCCCTAACCGCCACTAGCACTATTTCTGAGTAGTATCTTGATCAGCTGGCAGTTAACGGTGTCTTAATCATGCAGCACTCGGCGTAAGACATGAGGAATAAAGCACCCGTTAGTTTGTTGGCACGACGGGATAAATAACCAGTGTCAAAGAGACTGTCGCCATTTGTGGCGAATAGCCGACTGAATAAACCGGAGTGAATATCTTAATTCCGTATCAGTGGGTGGATAAGTAGTGCCCTAGAGCGTCCCTGATTCCCCAGCCGTGAGGCTGCATTAACATCAGACTTGGGACCTGGCAGCATTGCGTTCTTTCTCTCGTATCCGACAACTAATAACAACAAATAATCGAGAACAATTTGATATGAAAAGAATGTTGATTAACGCAACTCAAAAGGAAGAGTTGCGCGTCGCATTGGTTGACGGTCAGCGCTTATACGATCTGGATATCGAAAGCCCTGGCCATGAATCGAAGAAAGCAAACATCTATAAAGGCCGTATTACACGTATTGAGCCAAGTCTTGAAGCAGCATTCGTAGACTATGGTTCTGAGCGTCACGGTTTCCTTCCTCTTAAAGAAATTGCCCGCGAATATTTCCCAGACAATTACAGCTACCAAGGTCGTCCAAACATCAAAGAGGTGTTGAAAGAAGGCCAGGAAGTGATTGTTCAGGTTGATAAAGAAGAACGTGGTAACAAAGGCGCTGCCTTGACCACTTTCATCTCTCTCGCTGGTAGTTACCTTGTTCTGATGCCAAACAACCCTCGTGCTGGCGGTATTTCCCGTCGTATCGAAGGTGAAGAGCGTAGCCAACTGAAAGAAGCGATGTCTGGTCTGAAACTGCCTCAGGGCATGGGTCTGATCGTTCGTACCGCAGGCGTTGGCAAATCTGCTGAAGAGCTGGAATGGGATTTAAACTACCTGCTGAACAACTGGGAACGCATCCAAGGCGCCGCTGATTCTAAACCAGCGCCATTCCTGATCTATCAGGAAAGCGATGTGATTGCGCGTGCATTCCGTGATTACCTGCGTCGTGACATCGGCGAAGTGCTGATCGACAGTGAGAAAGTTTACAATCAGGCTCGTGAACGTATTCAGGCTACCCGTCCTGACTTCCTGAGTCGCGTTAAACGCTACGAAGGTGAAGTTCCACTTTTCAGCCACTACCAAATCGAAAGCCAGATTGAATCTGCCTTCCAGCGCGAAGTGCGTCTGCCTTCCGGTGGTTCGATTGTTATCGACCCTACCGAAGCACTGACTTCTATCGACATCAACTCCGCTCGCGCGACAAAGGGTTCTGATATCGAAGAAACCGCGCTGCAGACAAACCTTGAAGCAGCGGACGAAATTGCACGTCAATTGCGCCTACGTGACCTTGGTGGTCTGGTTGTTATCGACTTCATCGATATGACCCCAGTTCGCCACCAACGTGAAGTAGAAAACCGTTTGCGTGAAGCTGTCCGTATGGACCGTGCACGCGTTCAAATCGGTCGTATTTCACGCTTTGGTCTGCTGGAAATGTCTCGTCAGCGTCTGAGCCCTTCTCTGGCAGAAGCCAGCCACCACATCTGTCCTCGCTGTACAGGTACTGGTGTGATTCGTGATAACGAATCTTTGTCTCTGTCTATCTTGCGTCTGATCGAAGAAGAAGCGCTGAAAGAAAACACCGCCCAAGTAATGGCTGTAGTACCCGTTCCGGTTGCTTCTTACCTGCTCAACGAAAAACGCCGCTCAGTGCAGCACGTTGAGAAGTATCACAACGTCCGCGTTATCGTTGTACCTAACGCCAACATGGAAACCCCACACTTTGAAGTGGTTCGTATCCGCGGTGGTGACGAAGTGACTTCACTGTCTTACCGCCTTCCAGAACAACTGGAAGCAATGCGTGAGACTGAAGGCAAAGACGACGCACCAGCTGAGCGCGTTGTTAAGAAACGCGAAGAGCCAGCATTGCAAAGTTTCGCTGCCCCTGCTTCTCCGGCACCGGTTGCCAAGCCAGCAGCAAAAGCAGCAGTTGAAGCTAAACCTGGTCTGATCTCTCGTCTGGTATCTTTCATCTCTGGCCTGTTCGCAAGTGCGCCAGCTGAAGAAGAGAAGAAAGAAGAACCAAAACGCGAGTCTCGTAACCGTCGTGACCACAAGCGTTCTCAAGATCGCACCCGTCGTGGCTCGCGCAATGGTCAGCGCGACGAAAACAGCAAGAATGGCGAGCGCAATGAACGAAGCGAGCGTGGAGATAAGAAACCACGTCGTGGCAAAGAGCGCGCTGAAAATAACGAACGTTCAAATGAGCGTCCGGAAAAACAAGCTAAGAAGCAAAACCGCAAGCAGACTGACAAGGCAGAAAAAGCTGACCAACGTCAACAGCAAGCGAAAGCGGCTAAGCCAGTAAAAGAAGAGTCTCAAGCTGACAAGCAAGAGAAAGCGGAAAAGACGGAGAAAGTAAAACAGCGCCGTCAACGCCGTAAACTGAACAAGAAAGTCCGTGTTGGTGATACTGAAGAAGTTGAAATCGCCGCAGTAAACCCACTTCACGAAATGGGCAAAGCCGTAGCGGAAGAAGCGAAAGCAGAAGCGACCACTACTGACGCACCTCAGACCGCCGAGACGAACGATAATGGTGAGCAACGTGAAGAGAAGCGTCGTAACCGCCGTTCACCTCGTCACCTGCGTGCAAGTGGGCAACGTCGTCGTCGCAGCAACCGCGAAGACGAATCAGCAAACGCTGAGCAAGGCCTTGACCAACTGGACATGATGGAAACGGCTGTTTCTATCGTTGAAAAGCGCAACAAGGTCGTTCTGAAGTCTGGTGTTGCTTCTCCAGAAATGGCAATGGGTAAAGTATGGCCTTCGAAAGCTGCACTGAAAGCCCCTGTTGTGGCAGAAGCAGTGACAGAAGCACCTGTTACTGACGAAGCTCCAGCACCTAAGACAGTTGCTGTTGGTGGCGTAGCCTTCCCTGAAATGGCAATGGGTAAAGTCATTGTTCGTCGTTCAGCACCCACTGTGCTGGAAGAAAAAGCGAAGTACGAAGGTGCTGACGCCCTAAACGAAGAACTGCCAGTTGCTGTTAATGCACCGGAAGAAGTAGAAGCACCTGCTGCAGAGCCAGTTGTCGAAGCTGTAGCTGAACAGGTAGAAGCGCCAAAAGCTGAAGAAACCAATGTGAAGAGCGTGATGGAATCTAGCGAAATCCCTGCTGTAGAAGCAGAGAAACCCGCTAAACCTGCTATTCGCATAGGTCGTGCAACGTCTCCAATGACAAAAGCACCAGCACCGGAAAGTGCAGAGTCAGCCATTGAAGTGGCGATTGCTGAGTTCCGCAGTGAGCGAGCTGAAACGCGCCAAGCAGGTAGCCAAACGGCAACCAACAGCGCCGCAGCGCCAGCGACCAAGCCTAACTTCCAATAAGAAATCCGGTATAAAAAGAGCCATGCCTAGCATGGCTCTTTTTTTATGTATCTGTACCCAAACAAAAAGCCACCTCTTGGGCTTTTGGAGTCTTATTCATCAAACTGCCATCGCTTTGATGTCTAATCAGTTTGGCTAATTGCAGCACGTCTTTTTTGTTATAACCCGCTGTTCTGCCTAGACGTAACCTGCTTTTAAGTTTCACAAATACGTTACCAAGATTGAACAAAATCACACTTTTAGGTAGTATCGCCGTCTTTGTCGAATTGCCAACAACCCACTTTTAGAGAAGTAACCGAACAAGATGTTTGAATTCCCCAAGTTTCCTAAACACTCGGCCAAGAACGACATTCTGTCGGGTCTGACTGTTGCACTCGCTCTGGTACCAGAAGCCGTTGCGTTTGCTTTCGTTGCAGGCGTTGACCCAATGGTTGGCCTGTATGCTGCGTTCATCATGGGTCTACTGACTTCTATCCTTGGCGGTCGCCCTGGTATGATTTCTGGTGCGACTGGCGCAATGGCTGTGGTCATGGTCAGCCTGGTCGCAGAACACGGTATTCAATATCTTTTTGCGGCAATCATGCTGGCGGGAGCTCTTCAAATTCTGGCGGGTGTATTTAAGCTCGGTAAATTTATCCGTATGGTGCCACACCCGGTAATGATTGGTTTCGTTAACGGTCTGGCTATCGTCATCTTCCTTGCTCAACTTGGTCAATTCCAGGTGCCTGGCCTGAACGGTGAAATGGAATGGCTGCAAGGCGAGCAACTGTATCTGATGCTTGGCTTGGTGGCGATTACCATGGCTATCATCCATTTCCTGCCCAAAATCACCACCGCAGTACCTTCTTCTCTGGTTGCGATTGTGTCTGTGACTGCGGCTGTTGTCCTGCTGGATCTGGAAACCCGCACTGTTGTCGACTTCCTGCGCTCAATGAGTGATGACGAGAACGCAACGCTTGCTGGCTCACTGCCGACTTTCGCTTTCCCAACTGTTCCATTCAATCTGGAAACGCTATACATCATCCTGCCATACTCTTTGATTCTGGCAGCTGTCGGTCTGATTGAATCTCTGTTGACCCTAACCGTCGTTGACGAGATGACCGGCACCCGCGGCCGCGGTAACCGCGAATGTGTAGGCCAGGGTGTCGCGAACGTAACTTGTTCCGTATTCGGTGCGATGGGCGGCTGTGCGATGATTGGTCAGTCGATGATCAACGTTAACTCTGGGGGACGTGGCCGTCTGTCAGGCATCGTCGCCGCACTTGCCCTGCTCTGCTTTATCCTTTTCACCTCTTCGCTGATTGAGATGATCCCACTGGCAGCGCTGGTTGGTGTGATGTTCATGGTGGTTATCGGCACATTTGAATGGGCAACGTTCAAGCTGGCCAGCCGTGTACCAAAACGCGACTTTTTCGTTATCGTGCTGGTGACTGTTGTTACCGTTATGACTGACCTAGCGATTGCGGTTATCGTTGGTGTGATTGTGTCGGCGCTGATGTTCGCATGGGAACACGCGAAACACATCTATGCATCAAGCCACATCAATGAAGAAGGTTCAAAAATCTATGAAGTGAATGGTCCATTGTTCTTTGGCTCAGTGGCTAACTTCCTTGAACTATTTGATGCTCAGAACGACCCGCAAGACGTGATTGTCGATTTCGGTAAATCCCGTGTGGCTGACCACTCAGCCATCGAAGCGATTGAAACGCTGGCTGAGCGATACAGCAAAGCGGGTAAGACGCTTCACCTTCGTCATCTGTCACAAGACTGTTTGGCGCTGCTGACTAAAGCGGGCAGCCTGGTTGAAATTAACCACATCGAAGACCCAAGCTACAAGGTTGCAACCGACGTTCTGGCGTGATGAATTTCAATGAAGAACAAGCGGGCTGAATGGCCCGCTTTTTTATTACCTATTCTCTTCTTCGCAGAGCGATAAATAATGTTGGAAAGACTTTAACTCACCGGCTTCAAAATGCTCTTTGAGGGCTTCCATACGCTCAATACGATCAACGCGAAAGCTTCGATAATCATCCCGTAGCTCACACCATGCCACCAGCGTCCAGACTTTGCCCCAAAATACCTGACCTAGAGGGTGAACAATCCGCTCGGAGTATATTCCTTCGCCAGTTTTATATTTGATGCGGACTTTTTGTTTTTCTGTCGTCGCTGCGCGCAAGCTTTCTCGCCATACGGTGCATTCTGATTCAATGTAAAAGTCAGGCACCGCAAGAGGCAAAGCGTCAATCTGGGCTTTAAGGTGTTCTGGCAGTATGGACTGGATTTTTCTTGAGGCAGATTCAGAAGCAGCCGCCAAACTCTTATCTGACCATGCTCGTACCATTTGCATGCCAAGTTCCAATGCGACAATTTCTTCTTCAGTAAACATTAGCGGTGGAAGGTGAGAACCTTTGCCTAACAGGTAACCAATCCCTGCTTCGCCTTCAATGGGAACACCGGACAATTGCAGGGATTGGATATCACGGTAAATCGTGCGCTCACTGACTTTCAGCTCTTCCGACAACGACTTGGCCGTCACCGCGTAACGTTTACTACGCAGCAGTGTTAAAAGCTCAAACAAGCGCTCCGATTTACTCATTCACTCTTCCTAAGCTGTTTCAGTCATACAAGGACTCATCTTAATTTGCTCGTGGGCCATCACTAGCGTTGAAGCATCAATATAAGACACCATCTTCTGAGCACCTTCATCCTTCATGAAGTTGTCTGACGCTGCCTTAGCATCAGCGAGTGTCGCCCAGTAAACAATGTCTGTCCATTCTTGTGTCTGCTCATTAAGACTCAGCGAACGGTAAAGATAGCCTTCACATCCTTTAATAAAGGGAATAGTGCCTTCTGCTGCCTCAACAAATGCCTTCATATCCGCGCCGTCTTTCAGTTTGAATCTTACGGTTTCTACAATGTTATCCATGGTGTTATCTCCTTTCGTGTGGGGTTGAGAAGAGATTACTGACACCTACTGACAGATCGTGTCAGGAGCGTTTACCAGAAACAAAAAAAGGTCAGCTTTTGGCTGACCTTCTATTTCAAGACCTTAAACACATTACGGCAAATCGAAGACCAAAGCAGTGACGCTTTCTGAGCCGTTATTTTTCAGCAAGAGTTGGGAGTGCCCGCTCACTTTTGCACCGTCGCCACCTGTGAGAGTATCGTCATTCACTGACAACTCACCTGCTACGACATGCAAATACACATTGCTGCCCATTTCCGGGGTGAAAGTTTCCGAACTACCGTTTTCCAAGATTAACTGTAGTAATCGGGCATCTTGTTTAATGTGCAATGTGCCATCGCGGCCATCAGGCGTTGCTATCTCAGTGAAGCCCAATGCTTTACCAAAGTCCTTCTGCTGATAACCTGGTGCTCCACCCTTCTCATTAGGCTGAATCCAAATTTGCAGGAAGCGAAGGTCACTGTCGGAAGAGCCATTATACTCGCTGTGGTAAATCCCCTTCCCTGCAGACATCAATTGAAATTCGCCCGCTGGCAGAGACTGGATATTCCCTTCACTGTCTTTATGCTCAATCACACCGTCCAGAACATAACTTATGATCTCCATATCACGGTGACCGTGAGTATCAAACCCAGCCGATGGTTTCACCACATCATCGTTAATCACACGAAGCGCCGAGAAACCCATTTGCTCTGGGTCATGATAATGACCAAAAGAGAAGGTGTGGCGACTGTCCAGCCAACCAAAGCTTGCACGGCCACGTTTCTCAGATTTACGGATATCAATCATTTCGACCTCCTTTTGCGCTTAACTTATTGCTTTAAAGGTTAAGCAATCCCAATCTTGAATAAAACCAGAGAGATTTGAGTTTGATGTTCAACTTTTTCGAACATCTAAAAGGAACAACAAAGGGCATGGCGTCAGTCAACTCGCCCGAAAGTAGTGCCTCAATGCGAGCATATTCAGGTCGTTTGGGTATATAATTGCCGCCTTCAAAGCACTAAAAAGACCAAAGAAAATCGATGTCGCTAAGCCCAGAATTAGAAAGTTTGCTCGAGCCAGTGCGCGGGTTTCTGCACTGCGAAACGCCACAGGCGTGGATTGATGAAGCCATTAAGCCTGAAAACGAAACCATACTTCTGCGTGATCACGCTAACTGCGAATTAAAAGCCAGCCAAACCGCAATGTGGCTTATCCGCAAGTACGCCATTGACGCGTCCAGCGGCGAGCTACTTTTGGAGTGGGCAAAACCCTATGAAGATTTCGTTTACCGTGGCATGCGTGATGGGATTTTCCACGCTAAAAAGAATGGGCTGAGCGCTCCACTAAAACCCAAGGAAGGTTTCGAACACGGCCCAGATTTAATCGACAAAATGGTTCGACTGATTAAAGAAGAATTCCATCATTTCGAGCAGGTCATCGAAATCATGGAAAAACGCGATATGCCATACAGCCCGCTCAATGCTGGTCGTTATGCCCGCGGTCTCATGTCGATTGTCCGTACCCATGAGCCTGCAACATTGATCGATAAATTGATTATTGGTGCTTATATTGAAGCGCGCTCATGTGAACGTTTTGCCAAAGTTGCGCCTTATTTGGATGAAGAACTGCGCAAGTTTTATATCTCCCTGCTTCGCTCAGAAGCACGCCACTATCAGGATTATCTGAAGCTAGCGGCAGCCATAGCCGGCGGTGATATTTCCGACCGCGTCAAAGCGATTGGTGAGAAAGAAGCCGAACTTATCCAAACACCAGATGATATGTTCCGCTTCCACAGTGGCGTGCCGTCACTCGCAGCATAACTCGACAAAGTCAGGGCCTTCTCCCCTGACTTTTTCTTTATTATGTCTGTGACTTGCACCGACAGCCAATCTTCGGTAAACAGAGAATGACACTGAACAATCAAGGATCACTATGTTCAAGAAACTCAAAGCTTCTTTAGGTATTGGCGCAACAAAAGTCGACACCATTCTCCACAATGAATCTGTCTACCAAGGCGAAACCCTGCGTGGCACAGTTCATATAAAGGGCGGTGATGTAGAACAGGAAATTGACTCCATCACAGTTAAGCTCTGCACTGAAGTCAAAGTTGAGTCTGACTCTGGTGTAGGTTATCAGGTCTTTGTCCTTGGTCACATTCAGGCAAATGACCCTTTCACTATTCAACCTGGTGAAGAAAAAGAAGTCCCGTTCGAACTAAAACTGCATGACGAGACGCCAATTACGGCGGTTAGTGCAAAACTCAATCAGAGCCACGTCTGGGTAGAGACTGTTCTGGACATTGATTTCGCCATTGACCCAACTGACCGAGATTATCTGGAAGTTCGCCCACTGCCTGCAGTACAACGTGTGCTTTCCGCCATTGAACGTGAAGGCTTTAACTTAGTGAAGGCGGATGTAGAAAAAGGACATTTGCGTGGTAACGGTTTCGCCTCTGGTTCTGGCTGTTACCAAGAACTTGAATTCAAAAACAGCAGCATGTTCAACAAGAAGGAAATCGAGCTTTCTTTCATTCTGGATGGTTCAGTGATCCACTGCCTTGCCGAGATTGACCGCTCGTTCGGCCGTGGCGACACCTACCGCTCGTTCACCATTTCCCGTGATGCATCTGAAGGCGAAGTCTCACAAGCGCTGGCACCGATTTTGAGCGTCTAATTTAGTACTGCTGCACAATTGATAGGGCCTTAAAGGCCCTTTTTTCTGACCTTTCGACAAGTCTTCCAGAGCCTCTCTATTTCAATATCACAATCCCGTCTTGTCCGCTTTTTGATAGTTAATACAGATCTTGTTTTATTAAGCATAAATCAACAAGAACTGTAAACATTATTAACACTTCAAATGTTCATTACCCGCATATTTAGCACTAACTAATTAATTTTATTAATCAATCACTAGTGAGCTCAATTAGAAAACACTGAAGCTTAAAAAGCCATAATGTCTCATCTGTGAGTCAATCAATATAAAACCACATTAGTAGTATCAAGATGCAATTGAAACATTTCCTTAACCCAAATGTAACAATCCAAAGAGGAAGCTCATGAAGAAGCGATTAATTGCAGGTTTTATCCTTGCGAGTGTTATATCTATCGGCGCTAAAGCCGAATGTTATGGAAACGTCTATGCCATGAATGCAGGGCGCGGACATGTTGGATTTATGATTGATTTACAGGAGACAAAAAAACTGTCAGGCACCTACAACGGTGATCGGGCAATTAAGAAATCGCGCGCTGAGTTCAGCACCTCAGCCATGGCTTACGACAAAAACACCAACCGTATTTATTATGTGAGTGCGCCGAGACCCGAAGCCTATTATGTTGAGGGATTAGGGCAAGATACGTCGGCGGATGAATTTGCAAGCCTTGATTTCCATGCGTCCAAGCTAAAGCCTAACCAGCTCGCTTATTTCGATTCTCAGACCAATACGCATACTATCGTCGGCAACATTCCCAGCGTTTTTCGGATGGCTTTTGAGCCCGCCACCGGGACTTTGTATGCGTCTGACAACCGAAAACTCTTTACTATTGACCCTTCAACAGCCAGTACCACTGACATCGCAGAGTTTGACAAGCCAACACTCGGTTACTCTGGTTTTTCAAGCTGGGGGGACTTTGTGTTTTATAAAGGCGATTTGCTATTTATTACTAACGGCAGAACCTTCAGCATCAACACCAGTAATGCTGTTGCCAAATTGGAATCTTTCCACTTTGTTGACTTCATCACTGCAGCCACCCTTGATCAGAACGGACAGGTTATAATTGCAGCAAAAAACCAAAACGTAACGGGTAATATCAACAGCACCAAACTGGTTCGGCTGAACCCGGAGACAGGTGAAAAAGTCGTTGTTGGTTTATTCCCAAACCGCATTAGTGCTATGGCAACTAACACTCAGGAAAGTCACGAGTGCTATGACGCGACTATATTTCCAAGTGAGCGCAAAATTGAAGTCTCTGATGTGTCAGATGACACCGTTACTGAAGGACAAGATGCAACCTTCTATGTGTCTCTTAACCAAAAGCTAAAAGCAGACAAGGACGTTGTTCTAGCAATAAAAGATAACACGGCCAAAGTGAATGTGGATTATAGCGCCGATGTAACGATTGGTTATAACGGTACAACCAAAGATGTCACACTCAATAATGAGGGCGTGAGCGTCAATTTTGAACCGGGCGACAATATATTCAGCGTAATTGTCCCCACTATCAACGATGACAACGATGAGCCTGCGAAAACCTTTACTCTTGATGCTTGGATAAAAGAGGATGAATCAGACCTCAAATCAGGCACTGGGACCATCAATGATAATGACGAGCCATCGTTTAACTGTAACAACAGCGATAAACTTTATTCTTACATCCGAGGATCTGACATTGATGCGCCATTTAGCGGCGGTTTAGTCATGGACTGTGAAAAATCAACAGTTCAGAAGTACTACATGACATCGAGAACCAAAGGAAGCATATCCTGGAAGACTGAGTTGGGTGGTTCACAATCGGTCGACGCGATGAGTATCGGTTACATCGGACAATCAGAGATCAAAACACTCACCAATGTAAATGCCTATATGACTGAGTTCTATAAAAATTACTGTCAACATGGTGATACTCTTGGAACAAGATTGTCTAACACTATCTATGTCACTATTACAGCAGACGAAAATGGGTTGCCTTCCTGTACAACAAGGTTAATTGGTACCTACTGTTTGGGTGAAGGCACTAAGTCAAAGACTGTTGATGTTACCCGAAAAGGCTGCAAAACCTCGCCATAATCATGGCTAAACAATTGATTAAAAGGCCTACCGTGTAGGCCTTTCTCTTTTCTTCCCAGACGGATTATTCAGGAAAGGAGTTGGCCAAAACCCACCGCGCTCACAAATAAGCAACAAACCTTCAAATTAAATCCATCACAAGAAATACGTAGTATTCGCTTACTTTCCTGAAGCCACGACCAGCCTTATTCCACCAAGAATTCATAGCCTTAAATAAATAAGATCCGAAAAAATACGTAGGCAACATCTCAGTAGTGATGATGGCGATTCATACGAGTACTTGCGCGGTATTACGAATTCATTGTTATCAAATTGTTATTCATCGTGTCGTTGGAATTTCTATAGCAATAAGGAAATGCGACATGAAACCTCTACATTCCAAAACTGAAAAAGCACTGGCAGCATTTGCATGTATTTGCCTCTCCGCCGTCCTCAGTTTTTCTGCCTTTGCCGCGGAGAAAACCTACCGACTGACATTAGCCGAAACCTGGGGACCTAACTTCCCCATTTTCGGTGATGCCACAAAGAATATGGCTGCCATGGCGGAGAAAATGTCCAATGGACGTCTTAAGATCCGCATCGACTCATCTAATAAGCACAAATCTCCATTCGGTGTCTTCGACATGGTGAAGTCAGGCCAATATGACATGGGACACTCAGCCTCGTATTACTGGAAAGGCAAAGTGCCAAACACGCTGTTCTTCACCACCATGCCATTCGGTATGGTCGCTTCTGAACAGTATGGTTGGTTCTATCATGGAGACGGCATGGCACTGATGGAAGAAGTCTATGCCCCACACAATCTTCTTTCCTTCCCCGGCGGTAATACCGGCGTTCAAATGGGTGGCTGGTTCCAAAAAGAAATCAACTCAGTGGATGACTTGGAAGGCCTTAAGATGCGTATTCCCGGCTTTGCTGGTGAAGTATTGGCTGAGCTAGGTGCGAGCCCGACAAACATCGCCCCCGGTGAGCTTTATACCGCTCTGGAAAGACGCACCATTGATGCGTTGGAATGGGTAGGCCCAGGGCTGGATTTACGTATGGGCTTTCACAAAATTGCTCCTTACTACTACACAGGCTGGCATGAGCCCGCGACTGAGCTGCAATTTCTCGTCAACAAGCGAACCTGGGAACGCCTGCCTGAAGATCTGCAGGAAATCCTTCGCGTAGCCATGCGCACTGCGGCTTACGACATGTATATCCAAAACGCGCATGCCAGCGCAGAAGCGTGGGAAGAAATGACCGCCGAATATCCCGACATTCAGGTTAAACAGTTCCCTGAAGATGTGATTAATGCCTTGCGCTCTGCCAACACCAAATTACTGGCGAACTACGCCGACAAAGATGCGCAAGCGAAAAAGATCCTCGACTCCCAACAGGCCTACCTGGACAAAATACGCCGTTGGACCTCCATTTCTGAGGAAGCTTATCTTCAAGGCCAATAGAAGGCATGAAGTTGTTTTTCGCCGGGATATCCCACCCGGCGCTTTTTTGTTCATGGAGTGAGCATGTATACGCTGTTATTACTTGAGCGATCCATTAATAGAATCGCTGATGTGCTGGGCTGGATAGCCAGTACCCTTTTCCTGCTGCTCGTTATCAACGTGTTTTACAACGTGGTGATGAGGTACGTCTTCAATCAAGTATCGATTGGTTCCCAAGAGCTTGAATGGCATCTGTTTTCCGCTGTGTTTTTACTGGGTATCCCCTATGCCCTGAAAACGGGAGGACATGTCCGTATTGACGTATTTTACGAGCGCTGGCCTCAGAAAATTCAGGCGGTCATCGACTTGCTTGGTTGCCTTATCTTGCTATTACCTTTCAGCTTTCTGATTTTTTATTTCGGTCTCGACTTTACCCGAGAAGCCTACCAATTAGGTGAAGGCAGTGGCGACCCCGGTGGCTTACCGCATCGTTGGGTCATCAAAGGGATGATCCCTGTCTCTTTCCTTTTTCTGTTTTTGATTGGCATATCGAAGTCTTTAAATGCCATTCAACGCTTGATGTCCAACGACCAAATAAAGGAGTAACACCATGATTGGTATTGTAATGTTCGTGGTTGCTCTCTTTGCACTGCTACTTGGCTTTCCTGTCGCCTTCACGTTTGGTGGTATCGCGCTGATATTCGGTATTTGGGCCGAAGGCGTCGAGATGTTTGCCTTCATGCCATTTCGCATTATGAGTGTGATGGAAAACACTGTGTTGATGGCAGTGCCCTTATTTGTATTCATGGGGCTGGTGTTGCAAAAAACCCGATTGGCAGAGCAGTTGTTAGAAGCGATGGCTCGCCTGTTTGGCGGCGTTAGAGGTGGATTGGCCATTTCAACCGTTCTGGTCGGCTGTCTGCTGGCAGCCTCCACTGGCGTTGTAGGTGCCTCTGTCGTGGCAATGGGGCTGATTTCCTTGCCAGTGATGCTGAAGTATCAATATGCAAAGTCACTGGCCTGCGGCACCATTTG
Organism: Grimontia sp. AD028; assembly: GCF_000973155.1. Lineage (NCBI taxonomy): Bacteria > Pseudomonadati > Pseudomonadota > Gammaproteobacteria > Vibrionales > Vibrionaceae > Grimontia > Grimontia sp. AD028. The sequence continues at coordinate 15,405 of NZ_LASY01000105.1, forward strand.
CGCGTCAGGTACGCTGGGACAAATCATTCCTCCTTCCATCATCCTGATTTTACTCGGTGATGTACTCGGCATTCCCGTGGGCGATCTGTTTCAAGCTGCTGTATTACCGGGGCTGATATTGGTTGGTGCCTATATCGCTTACATCCTGATTTATGCCTTTCTTAATCCAAAAGCCGCCAGGGCCATGACGCGCCTACCTGATCAGGACAGAACCGCAGAAATCATCGATGCTCTGAAAGCCGTTATACCGCCCCTAGCGCTCATCATTGTGGTGTTGGGTTCCATTTTCGCGGGTATTGCAACCCCTACAGAATCTGCCGTTTTAGGTGGTGTTGGCGCTATCGTGTTGGCATTGGTTTACGGACAGTTTTCAGTCCGCCTGATGTTTGAAAGTGCTGTAGAAACCGTCAAAGTCACTGCGATGGTGTTTGGTATTTTGATTGGCGCGACCGCCTTCTCAATGGCATTTACCTATACAGGTGGCGATTATCTGGTTGAAGAGTGGCTGACAGCATTGCCGGGCGATAAATGGGGCTTTCTGATCCTGACCATGCTCGTTGTGCTGCTGCTGGGCTTTTTTATCGACTTTGTGGAGATCTGCTTCATCATCGTGCCGATATTAGCGCCAGTCGCTCAACTGATTGGTATTGATATGGTTTGGTTCGCCATCCTGATTGCAATGAATTTGCAGTCCTCATTTTTAACGCCGCCGTTTGGTTTCAGTCTCTTTTATCTCAAAGGCGTCGCCCCACCCTCTATTACCACTGGAGATATTTACCGGGGTGTTTTGCCGTTTATCGCCATTCAGGTTGCGGTGCTGCTCAGTATTCTGATCTTCCCGGCTTTCTATGGCCTTGGCGGAAACTAACCTAAGACCATTTTCGGCAAAAACGCGTTAAGCGATTAATATTACAAAAACCTTTGCATTTTAAAGGAGAGAGGGACATGTCACTTAAATTGAAGATCATTTTGATGACAGTGATCCCTCTCGTGGTTATCAGCTACGTCATCGGCTGGATAACCATTAACCAGTCCCAATCCCTCGGTGTAAAAGAAATCTCTACCTTCCGGGACAGTATGCTCACGACCAAAGAGCAAGCACTGGAAGACTACGTTCACCTTGCTATCCAGAGCATCGATTACCTGTACGATGACACGTCAAGAAACGAGTCCGAGCTTAAACATCAGGCCTTGGAAGTACTCCGTCAGCTTCGCTACGGCAACGATGGCTATTTCTTTGTTTATGACGAAGCGGGCTTTAACCTCGCTCACCCCATCATGCCAGAGTTGGAAGGCCAGAATCTTATCAATCTAAAAGATTCTAATGGCAATTTCCTGATCCAGAATCTGCTTGCTTCAGCCAAGGCGGGCGGCGGCTTTCATCAATATTTATGGCATAAACCCTCTACCAATGAAGTCGTCCCAAAGCTGAGCTATGCCATATGGCTACCCAAGTGGAAATGGATGGTAGGTACTGGGCTTTACATTGAAGATATTGGCGAGCAGATCGAAGGGGTCAAACAGGATGTTCAAACCAGCATTAATCATACCTACATTGCCATATTGGTTATTCTGGTTTCCAGTGTGCTCATCATGGTGGTGATTGCGCTAGCAGTTAATTTACACGAGCACCGAATCGCTGATGAAAGGCTACGTGAGTTGGCATTTCGCAATGTGATGCTGCAAGAAGACGAGAAAAAGTACATTTCCCGTGAACTACATGACTGTGTGAACCAGTTACTGGTCTCCGCAAAATGCCATATTGAGTTGCTGTCAAAAGAGCTACGCCAGAACGGAAGTACCACTGCCGGAGAACACCTTCAGAAAGGTGAATCCTCTCTGGTAAAGGCGATTAAAGAGGTACGAAACATTTCGCGTAACCTTCGCCCTTCCGCGTTAGACGATATTGGCCTTAATGCTGCGCTTGAATTGCTAGCATCAGACTTTGCTACTTCACAGAACATTCAAATCGACACCCATTTGGATGATTTTGATGACAAACTGCTTCCGGAAGTCACCACCACCTTGTACCGGGTGGTGCAGGAGTCCTTGGTGAATATTGAAAAGCACAGCCAATGCAGAAACGTCGACATAATCTTGTCAAAGTTGGGGGAAAGATTGCAGTTAATCATTCGCGATGATGGCAAAGGCTTTAACGTTTCCGAAGCGCTCAAAGGTCGGGGGATCGGGTTAAGAAATATGCGGGAGCGCATCGAATTTATCGGTGGTGACTTTGAAATCAGTGCAGAAAAAGAGCGGGGAACGGAAGTGAGTATTCTGTTGGAACTCAGCACCATAATCATGGAGAGAAATCATGGATGACATTCGTGTATTGCTGGTCGATGATCACCGTGCCGTTCTGGAAGGGTTTGTTGCCCGCATCGAAAATGAACCTGGCGTTGCTGTCGCAGGTACAGCGGTAAACGGTGTAGAGGCGCTTGAGAAAGCCAAAGTTTTGAAACCTGACGTGGTATTGATGGACATCAGTATGCCAGTGCTCAACGGTATCGAAACCACCAAACTATTCAGTCAAAACCACCCCGAGACCAAAATACTCATTTTGACCATGCATGATAACCGTGAGTACATTCAGAAAGTGATGGAATCCGGCGCTTCTGGCTACATCCTCAAAGATGTCTCGCTGGAAGAAATGATCAATGCGATTAAAACCGTTAATGACGGCGCCAGTTACTTTTGCCAAAGCTCTAGTAAGGCGCTTTTTGATATGGTCAATGAGTCCCGAAAGCCCGAGAACAAAAAGAACATACTCAGCCAACGCGAAACAACCGTGCTTGCTCTTGTTGCAAAGGGCTTGAGCAGCAAGAAAATCGCCCAGCAATTAGATATCAGTGTGCGCACCGTGGAAACCCATCGCCAGAACATCAAGCATAAGCTGAACGTCTCCTCTACCGCTGAAATGGTCGACTATGCACTAAGGAACAATCTTACTTAGTCACCCAGCTCTCTTTGTTGTCGGCTCTTATCAACGTTATGCGTCTTTCAATATTGAGTTTCCGACAAGTCTTACTTCTAACCTTTCATCGCCTGACGTTGTGTTCTGTACTGACCTTCTAGCTAATAGCCAAGGATAGGAACCACCGATGACAGCGCAGATAGAAAAAGAGCTCAGTAGCAATGGCGTATTACGATTAACCTTGAACAACCCCCAGCGGCGCAACGCTCTCTCTGAGGCCATGATTGGAGAGCTACACCAAGCCATCACTGACGCTTCTATTTCATCCGATGTAAAAGTGGTTGTTCTATCTGGTAATGGCCCCGCATTCAGTGCAGGACATGATCTCAAAGAAATCACTGCAGCCAGAAATAATGACGATAAAGGCCGTGCCTTTTTCACCTCTCTCATGAGCCAATGTGCCGCGATGATGACTGCCATTGTGAACTCCCCTAAACCTGTGATCGCAGAAATCGACGGCATTGCCACCGCTGCGGGTTGTCAGTTGGTGGCCAGTTGTGACCTCGCCTATGCCTCTGACACGTCTCGTTTTGCCACACCGGGCGTGAATATTGGTCTTTTCTGTTCTACCCCGATGGTTGCTCTTTCCAGAAACGTTTCGAGCAAGCATGCCATGGAAATGCTGCTCACCGGGGACATGCTTTCTGCCGCTGATGCAGAGCGAATGGGGCTGATTAATCGCGTCACTGAAAGCGCTTCTTTAAAAGCACTGACACAGGAAGTGGCGGATAAGATCGCAGCCAAATCCTCTCTGACACTGGCTATCGGAAAAGAAGCGTTTTACCACCAGCAGGAAATGAATCTAAAAGAAGCTTATGCCTACGCCAGCGAAGTCATGGTAAGCAATATGCTGACGGAAGACGGTGAAGAAGGGATCAGCGCTTTCGTTGAAAAACGCTCTCCTGTCTGGCGAAATCAGTGAGGTTCAGCGATGTCGAATCTTTATAACATTGGACTGGACCGTAACCCTGCAAACTACCAACCACTGACGCCCCTTGGCTTTCTCGAGCGCACAGCATCAAACTATCCAGACTCGCTTGCCATTATTCATGGTGACATGAAAATCACTTATCAAACTTTCTATAACCGAAGCCGTCAGTTAGCGTCGCAGCTGGCCAATCTCGGCCTTGGTCGGGGTGACACAGTTTCTGCTATGTTAGCCAACACGCCCGCCATGCTGGAATGCCATTATGGCGTGCCTATGGCGGGCTCAGTTTTACATTCCATTAATACCCGCTTAGAAGCTGCCACCATCGCCTATCAACTTGATCATGCAGAGGCCAAAGTGCTGATCGTTGATCAGGGGTTTTTACCCGTTGCAGAGGATGCGCTCGAACTGGCAGAGCGTTCGCCAATCGTCATTGTTTACTGTGACCCCGTATGGATTGAGGAGACTAAAGAAACACCCAACTCAACCTATCAGGACTACGAAACCTTTATCAGTCAGGGCGACAAATCCTTTCGCTGGTTGATGCCAGAAGATGAATGGGATGCCATTTCCATCAACTACACGTCCGGTACAACGGGCAACCCGAAGGGTGTGGTGTGTCATCACCGCGGCGCTTACCTTCTGGCTCTAGGGAATGTGTTCACTGCGGAGATGCCCAAGTATTCGACGTATCTCTGGACACTTCCCATGTTTCACTGCAATGGCTGGTGCTTCCCGTGGACGATGTCAGCTATCTGCGGCATACACGTTTGTCTTAGACAGGTTCGCGCAGAGCCAATCTGGCATGCTCTAACCGAGCAGAAAGTCACTCACCTTTGTGGCGCGCCGATCGTCATGGATATTATTCTGTCTGACCAAACCCAGCCACTCTCTGACAAAGTGGCGTTTTTCACCGCTGCCGCGCCTCCCCCGGAGAGCACACTCGCGAAGATGCAGCAGGCAGGTTTTGAAGTCACTCATCTCTATGGTTTGGCAGAAGTGTATGGCCCTGCTGTCGTGAATGAATGGCATGATGAGTGGGATGACCTGCCGATTCAGGATCAAGCCAAACTCAAAGCACGGCAAGGGGTTCGATATCTACCGCTCGAGGCCTTGGATGTGATGAACCCAGAGACCATGGAGCCCGTCCCTGCAGACGGAAAGACAATTGGTGAAGTCATGTTCCGCGGCAATGTGGTGATGAAGGGATATTTCAAGAACCTGACCGCCACTGAGTCTGCATTTGCAGGGGGATGGTTCCACTCCGGTGACTTAGCGGTGAAATACCCAGATGGCTACATTCAGCTTAAAGACCGCTCCAAAGACATCATTATCTCGGGTGGAGAAAACATCTCATCCATCGAGATTGAAGATGTTCTCTACAAACACCCTGCCGTTGCCGTGGCTGCTGTCGTTGCCTGCCCGCATGAAAAATGGGGAGAAGTGCCCTTTGCATTCGTAGAATGCTGTGAAGGTCAAACTGTTTCCGAGCAAGAGTTAAAAGCTTGGTGCAGCGACCACATGGCAGGCTTCAAAGTCCCCAAGCATTTTGCTTTTACCACCATTCCCAGAACGCCCACGGGGAAAATCCAGAAGTTCCAGTTGCGGGAGCAGGTTAAGCAATCCAAATAGGCTTCATCGCGTGTTTTCTTGTACTGAAAAAGCCGCCAATGCGGCTATTTACCTCTGTCTCACGCTAGTACAGAAAACGCCATCTTCAACACCGCATTCACTTTCTCGACATCTTCTCCACGCGCACGCTGCGCCAAAGCTGCGGTTAATTGTGCATCGATGTAATCTGCCACAAACTGGTTAGACATGGTTTCAGGTATCTCTCCGCCTTCCCTCGCTCTCTGCGCCCAACCCTCGATGAAAGCCATAAATTGGTAATGAATTTCCGCTAACGCATTCTGTGTTTTGTCCCCGAGTTTAGTTTGGGTATCCCGCATTTTGACCATCAGGCACCCATCAGGTAACTCTTTTCGCTCATTGCAGACGAAATCAACCAATTCCGCCAGCACACCGCTTAGCGAAGTTTGGCTTTCTAACGTGGCAATCAAAGGGGAAAAGGTTTGCTCAATATAAGCTGCTAGCGCTGCCTCCATTAATCCGTCTTCATTACCAAACTCCCTGTACAGACCGGGTTTGGACACTTCTGCCAGCTTGCAGATTTCGTTGATGGAAACACCTCGGGTACCTTCTTGCCAGTAGGCCTTCATTGCCACATCCAGAATACGTTCCCGGTTGATGGTCTTGGGTCTTCCCCTCGCCGCTTTGGTTTTTTCTTGGGTCATATTTAAGTACCGCGTGGTATTTTATTATTGACAGTATGTTCTGATTGGCATTAATGTACCACCCAGTATTTTAATAAACAATTCGAAAAGGACATCTACCATGGCGCAAGATACTCGCGGAAAAGTGCTGCTGACCGGCATTTCAGGCTTTATTGGACTCCACTGTGCGAAAGAAGCACTTGCACAAGGCTTTGAAGTTGTTGGCTCTGTTCGAAGTGAAGCGAAAGAAAATGAAGTTCGCGCAACACTTGAAGCAGCGTCGGTAGATACTGCCAACCTGAGTTTTGCTCATTTGGACCTGACCTCTGACAAGGGCTGGGATGAAGCAGCAGCAGGATGCGATTACATCATGCACATCGCCTCTCCTTTCACGATTGCTAACCCTAAAACCGAAGCTGAAATGATCATTCCGGCCGTTCAGGGTTCACTCCGTGCGTTACGTGCGGCCAAAGCCGCAGGCGTCAAGCGCGTTGTTCTGACAAGCTCCATTCTTTCCATGATGGGTACCATGAAGACGGGGACTTTTGGCCCTGAAAATTGGACGGACACCAGCTCGCCTAGCATCAGTACATACACAAAAAGTAAAACGCTGGCAGAGCATGAGGCATGGAAATTTATGGAAAGCCTCCCTCGTGAAGATGCTATGGAACTGGTTGTGGTTAACCCAGGTGGCGTATTCGGTCCACCGCTGGGTAAAAACATCACAGGACAAACCATGGCACTGACCGACCAAATGCTACGTGGCAAACTGCCAATGCTGCCAAACATTGCTTTTCCAATGGTAGATGTTCGTGATCTGGCGGTATTACATGTGAAAGCGCTGACCGAAGCCAGTGCCAAAGGTAAGAGAGTCATTGCAGCAACGTCTGACCCAATCAGCTTTATTCAAATGGCACAGGTCATGAAAGACCAAGGCTACAAAGGACCAAGCACCAGAAAAGCGCCAGATTTTGTGTTGAAGTTCACCGCCTTGTTCGACCGCGAAGCGAAAGGTATGCTGGGAATGCTAAACATGAACCTGAGTGCGGACACTTCAGAAACCAAAGAAGTGTTTGGTTGGACACCACGCCCCGCCGTGGAGTCTATTCAAGACACCGCCAACGCTGTGCATGCACTGCAAAACTAATTCTGCATACAAGTGCTAACACCAAAGAGAAAGGCCGCGATTGCGGCCTTTCTTGTTTATACCAATCACAGTAGGTAGGTGATCAGAAATAGCGCAGGAAAAATGCTCGAG
>NZ_LASY01000106.1:0-27523 GCF_000973155.1 Grimontia sp. AD028
AAATTTTTCAACGCAGTTATTGAGCATTTTAACAAGCTAGGATGAGCAGATATTTACTACGATTGGTATAAGTTCTATCAACGGGATAGCACGCTAAAACTGGTTTGTCACCGCTTTAGCGTGAGAGTTGAGGGCTTTGTACGAGAGTGGTTCAAAAAGGATAAAGTTGGCCAGAAGAAGTCAGTGGAAGATAGGTGCTACGGAAGCCCTTATTCCACTCATGCAACATATAGCCGCCGGGATCCTGAGTAAAACCGACGGGCGCATCACTTCGATGATCCGTCAAAAAGGAACTGGCTGTTGCGGGAGAGGACAAGACCGTGGCTCCACCTATTGTGCTTACAATACTGTTATGGAGATGACCGCAGATAATCCGCACTTCACGGGGTGATTTCTCCAGAATCTCTGCCATTCCATCTGCGCCTTCCAGACCAATGGCATCCATAAACTGAATACCGGATGCAAAAGGAGGATGATGCATGGCGATCAAAGCGGGTTTATCCGGGTGATTTGTCAATGCATGTTCCAGAAAAGCCAAAGCAGTGGGAGATAAACGACCACCGCCTTGACCCGGAATCACGGTATCCAGACCGATGATGTCGAGGTCTGGGAAGTGTTTCACCCAGTTGATTTCTTCACTGGTCGCAGGTTTCAGATTCTCAAAGCAGTGATGCATAGAAGAGCGAAGATCATGGTTACCGGGTATAACGAAATAGGGAATGCCCAAACGCCTTATTACAGCCTTGAAAGCGTCGTAGCTCTCGACGTCGCCGTGGTCGGTGATATCGCCAGTCACGATGATGGCATCGACGTGTCCAAGCTTCTCTAAATCCTGCTCAATCTTAGTGATGGCATCTTCAAACAAGGCCAGCGTGTCGAGCACGCCGGAAACCTTGTTGGGAGGGCAGACAACGTGCGTGTCTGTCAGCTGTATGATTCGTGTCATAGCGGCCTCCTTACTTGATACCTGCACGCAAGAACGCTTGCACGAACTGACGTTGGAAGATCAAGAACGCGATCAGTAGCGGGGCTATCGACATCATGGTGGCGGCGGATATCACGGAAATATCTACGCCGTTTTCCGGCGCACCGAATATCGACAAACCCACGGTGAGTGGTCGGGTATCGTCAGAGTTAGTCACAATCAAGGGCCACAGGAAGTTGTTCCAATGGGTCGAGACAGAAACTAGTGCATACGCGAGATAAGTCGGCTTTGCGAGCGGCACATAGACTTTCATCAAAATGCCAAACAGCGAACACCCTTCGACGCTGGCAGCTTCATGCAACTCATAAGGCACCGATTTAAAGGATTGGCGCATCAGGAAAATACCGAATGCGCTGGCCATGTAAGGCATACCGACACCCAAGATAGTGTCGAACAGACCAAGTTTGGATGTCACTGCGTAGTTTTCGACGATCAATACTTCAGGAAGAATGAACAGTTGCAGCAAGACCAGAATGAAAACGAAGTCCTTACCCGGAAATGACACCTGTGCAAACGCAAAGCCCGCCAGCGTTGTAATGATGAATTGCCCAATCAAAACCACGGTCACCAAACAGAAGGTATTGATGAAGTACTGAATCCACGGCGCACCTTCCCAAGCGACGCGGAAGTTATCGAGTGTCCAACCCGAGAGTAGGTTGAAATTTACCGCGTCTGATGTGGTGTGGAATGCAGCCCAGAAGGCAAACACTAAGGGTGATATCCAAATGACGGCCAGTAGGAGCGCACCAAAGGTATCGAGATACTTTTCGATAAATTTCATTGATAGTGCGTCCTTTTATCCAGATAAGTGAACTGAATCGCTGCTGCAATCCCAAGTACTATCAGCACCAGCACTGTCATGGCAGCGGCATGGGGCGCATCGAAAAAGGCGAATGCCATTTCCCAGATGTAGTAGAGGATCAGCTTAGACGCGTCGGACGGCCCACCTTTTGTCAGAATGAACAAGTGGTCAATCAACTTCACCGAGTTAATCATTGCGTTGACCACAATAAACAGGGTGGTTGGCATCAGTAGTGGCAACACAATGCGGCGCGTGTAAGTCCAGCGACTGGTGCCTTCGATATCTGCGGCTTCTTTGTAATCTGCAGGGATGGTCTGCAAAGCAGCGAGATAGAAAATCATGAAGAATCCCGCTTCTTTCCAGATGGTGACGATAATCACGGCCCAAAGTGCGGTTTCAGGTCTGCCCAACCAATTGACTGATTCAAAGCCAAACAGCGCGCCGATTTGGTCAAGTACACCTAAATCTGGTGTGTAGAAGAACAACCAAAGGTTCGCAGCAGCAATCATGGGTAGCACAGTCGGCGTGAAATATGCGGTGCGGACAAAGCCCTTGGCTGATATTTTTGAGTTAGCCCAAAGCGCCATAATCAGTGCGATAGCGATCGACGCCGGAATGGTAATCGCGGCATAGAAAAGGTTGTTTTCGACGACGATCCAAAAGGTCGGATCGTTAAACAGATCCGAATAGTTTTCCAGCCCGGTAAATTCTGAAGGGCGACGACGCGTTCCTTTGGAAAATAGACTTTCCCACAGGGTAGCTACCGAAGGGTAGAACGCGAAAAGCGTAAGTAAAATGGCAGCGGGAGTCAGCAGAAGCCAGCCATACATGTGCTGTCTGCGGCGCTCCATTTCAGCGTAATGATTCATAGTACTGCTCAACTTCCAGAGAGTCCCCCACCTGAGTCAGGTGGGGGAGACGTGCTTATTGATAATCGCGCAGGAGACGTTTTGCGGATTTCTGAGCTTCTTCAAGCGCAGCTTCAGGCGTTTTCTGGTCGGTCAGGGCAAACTGAATTGCGTTATTCAAACCTTCACGGACACGCGCTGTTTCGTAAGTGGAGAACTCAGCAACCGCATGCTCAAGTTGGTTACGCGCAACCAATGCTGGTGGGAACGCTGCTGTGTATTCTTGCAGCGCTTCGGTTTCGTATGCGCCTTTTGACACTCCCATGTAACCGGTCGCAATTGACCATCTTGCGGCTTGCTCTGGTGAAGTCATGAACTTGATGAGCTTCATGGATGCGGCTTTTTCTTCGTCAGAAGTGTCTTTAAAGATGTAGAAGTTGCCGCCACCGGTTGGAGAGCCTAAACGAACATTGCCTGGCAGCATAGCAACGCCAAAGTCGAACTTCGCGGCCTTTTTTACTGCCGTCAGGTTACCGGTTGAATGCCACATCATTGCGGTATTGCCCTCAAGGAAAGCTTGGCGAAGTGTGCCCCATTCAACAGTGCCTGTTGGCATCACACCATGCTCCTGAGAAAGAGACTTCCAGAATTTCAGTGTTTCAACCACAGCTGGATCATCGAAGTAGGTGGTGAGGCCATCATCAGACATCAGCTTTTTGCCATTTTGAATCGCCAGAGCCTGGAACATCCAGTATGGGTAGCCAGTGGACGGGATCATGATGCCGTAAGTGTCATCGTTAGTGAGCTTTTTGCTCACTTCAACCAACTCATCCCAGGTAGTCGGCGGCTTTTCTGGATCAAGACCCGCGGCACGGAACATATCTTTGTTGTAATAAGCAACAATGGTAGAGCGCTGGAATGGAATACCCCAGGTTTTGCCTTCCGCCTGACCGTTTTCCATCAGCGCAGGGTAGAAATCTGCCAACCAAGCTTTGTCGGCGTCACCTTGCATCAGGTCATCAAACGGTGAGATCAAATCTTGCTCAATCAAGTCGTACACATCGATAGAAAACATAACGGCCAACTGTGCAGGCTCGCCAGAGTTCAGTGCGGACAGTGCGCGCACACGGGTGTCATCGTAGTTACCAGAGTAGATAGCGTTAACCTTGATATCTGGGTTTTGCGCTTCAAAGTCATCAACAATGCCGTCAACCACTTTTGTTAGCGCGCCACCCACTGCGATTGGGTAGTACATGTTCAGTTCTGTTGCCGCCATTGCTGACTGCGAAGCGAGAGTAAACGCACCGGCAAAGGCACAACTCATTAACTTTGAGAACTTCATAGTTTCACCATTGGTTACGTATTTAATTTCGGAATCAGCTTTCTGTTTGGTGTTGAGAAAAGCTGTTCCACTCCTTGTTAATTGATTCTTTTTCCATCACCGTCAAAGAAGTGCAGGGCACTGTCCTCAAAGGTTATGTCTACGGTGCTTCCTTCCTCCAATGACGAGTAGCCATGAAGTTTAACCACCAAGCCTTTGGCTTTGGGGTGATCAAGCAGCACATGGGTTTCATCACCCAGATATTCGCTTTCAGAAACGGTGCAACTGATTCGGCCTTGGCCCGCCTCCACTAACTCCACGTCTTCGGTACGCAAGCCAACTTTGTGCGCGTGCTCAGTGCCAGGGATAACGTCGCCGTCGATCAATGCCATCGGTGGGGCACCAATAAATTCAGCCGCAAAGGTATTTTGAGGTATGTTGTAGAGTTCCTGCGGCGTACCTGCCTGCATGATGTGACCGTCTTTCATCAGAATGATCAGATCAGCCATACTCATGGCTTCCGTTTGGTCGTGGGTGACGTACACCACAGTCATGCCCAGATCTTTCTGGAGTTTTTTGATGTCTTTTCGCACAGAGTGACGGAGCTTGGCATCCAGGTTGGAGAGGGGCTCATCCATCAGACAAAGGGGTTGGCCTGCAACAATTGCACGCGCGAGAGCGACACGCTGGCGCTGCCCGCCGGAAAGTTCGCCGGGTTTGCGCTCTTCATAGCCAAGGAGACCCGTAATACGCAGGGCGTTCTCAAGTTTCTTCAATCGTTCATCTTTGGGGACCTTGCGCACTTTCATACCGAACATGACGTTCTCTGCGACAGACAGGTGAGGGAAGAGCGCATAAGACTGGAATACCATGGAGAGATTTCGCGCTGAAGGTGCCATTTCAGTCACGTCAGTGCCTTCGATTCGAATGGCTCCTTCATCGGGTATCTCCAAGCCTGCCAGCAATCGCAACGTGGTAGATTTGCCGCAGCCAGAAGGCCCCAGCAGGGCAACGAATGCGCCTTCTGGGATATCGATAGAAATGTTTTCAACACCAAGTTGTCCGTTCCATCTTTTTGCAATGTTGTCGAACGAAACAAAGGGTTCTGTGTTCATGAAGCGTCGCCTCCCACTAACTTCAAACGGTCTCCGACACGGTCACTCAGCGCTGAAAAGTCATCGCCGGGGTGTTGGTCCATGATGATCAAATCCACGTCGAAAATACTCCCGCCAATGGCAGGGGCTGTTCGCGTCAACTTAGTACTGTCCATGACTAAAATGGACGTTTTGCAATGGGTGCGAATGGCTTCGCGAACCCTGACTTCAGAGGCATGGAAATCCAACATGCCTCCGTCTTCTGAAACGCCGGCTACGCCAAAAATGCCGTACTCAGCGCGATAACTGTTGAAAAACTCAAGCACGCCGTCACCGAGCACATCCCTATCTGGCATGCGTACTTCTCCACCGGGAATGATGATGCGGTTGCTTGGCTCGTTGCTCAGCACCATGGCGGCATTGAGATTATTGGTCATCACCGTTAAGCCAGATTTTGCAGTCAGTGCTTCGGCCACAATGGCTGGCGTTGAACCGATAGAAATAAACACCGTCGCGCCATCAGGAATGACATCAGCTACCGCTTTAGCAATAGCGCGTTTCTCAGTTGGATTTGTTGCAGCGCGAAGATCATAAGGCGCGTTCAACTGCTCTTCGAAACACTCCACGCCCCCGTGACGACGGCGGAGTAAATTGTCGCTACACAACTGATTGAGATCCCGCCGCACGGTTTGGGATGACACACCCAACATTTCTGTGAGTAATTCGACAGATACATTGCCGCGCGCTTGTGTCAGTTCGATGATCTTTTCGCGTCGAATCTCTGTTTTCGATTTGAGTTTGGTTGCTACCGTCATAACTGCTCACATCTCCACTTTCATTTCAATCTAAGATCAAATTTAACAAATTGCCAACATAAAATGAGCATACGAACATCAAAATGTTCATTTGTTGATCAAATGCGCAATATTGATTACCTTATTAATAAGCGAATGCTCAAGATGTATGGGTGTAGAGGTGAAAGCGAGAAGTGAGAACACGCGCGTCATGCGCTAGGTGATATAAGAATGACAGGAACATCTGTATTAATTAATTTGTTGGGAGGCGTGGCACTGCTGCTGTTTGGTCTTGCGCTAGTCAAAGAGCATATATTGAAAACCTTTGGCGGAAAAATTCGTCGAAGTTTAGGACGATCTGCGTTTAACCGCTGGCGTGGTTTTGGTGTCGGACTTGGTGTGACATGTCTACTGCAAAGCAGTACAGCCACTGCGCTACTGGCCAGTTCGCTCGGTAGCCAAGGGTTAGCTACAGCAAGCGGTTTGGCGATTTTACTTGGCGCGGATGTCGGTACCACTTTTGTGGCTAAACTTCTGACATTCGATTTGAGTTGGCTTCAGCCTGTTCTGTTGTTTGTTGGTTTTATTGTCATGTCTTCAGGTAAGAAGGATAAAACCAAGCATATTGGCCGAATCATGATTGGCCTAGGCATCATGCTGCTTGCGTTGAAAATCATCGTTTCAACGTCTGTCCCTATGCGCGACTCTGTGGCCATTCGATCTTTGATGGGTGCGTTAAGTGATGAGCCTATGTTGGCTGTTATCGTTGGTATGTGTATTGCGTTTCTGGTGCATTCGAGTCTTGCAACCGTTTTGCTCATTGTGGCAATGGCAGGTTCTGGTGTGATTACCCTGCAAGGAGGAATGGCACTGATTTTGGGGGCAAACCTAGGTGCCGCTCTGCCAGCGGTGATGAATACGGTCAATGCAACGCCGGAAATTCGACGGGTACCTCTGGGGAATCTCGGCTTTCGTGCTGTCGGTGTCGTGATTACCTTACCTTTGCTGGACGTCTTGAGTTCAACAGCCTTGTTTGCGTCTAATGAGCCCGCAGTGGTGCTCGTTAACTTCCACCTTTTTTTCAACATCATGTTGGCGATAACATTTTTGCCCTTGGTGACGCCTTGCGCGCGTTTACTTGAAAAATGGGTGCCAGCGAATACCTTGGATAAGGCAGATAACAAACCCCGTTATCTGGACAGAAAAGCTTTTCGCACGCCTTCTGTGGCACTGTCTAATACTGTGCGTGAAGTGCTGAGAATGGGGGACTTGCTGAGAGGTATGCTGGATGGTGCTTTTGAGGCGTTGAACACCCGCAACTCTGCACAGTTACAGCATATTAAGCGTTCGGATGATTTGGTCGATGAGTATTACGAGAAGATAAATCTCTATTTAACGGAGCTCAGCCGTCAGGATATTCCTAAGAAGTATCGCCGCCGTTGCTATCGCATTTCGTCTTACACGACAAACTTGGAACATGCCGGTGACATTCTTGAGTACAGCATGACAGAAGTTATCAATAAGATTATCCAACAAAATATTCTGTTGCCTGATTATGAGCGCAAAGCGATTGATGAACTGAAGAACTGCATTTACCGTAATATGGAACTCGCCTTCAGCGTGCTACTCACTGGTGATGTGAACAATGCGCGTGCGTTAATTGAACAGAAGAGCGTAGTAAAAAACATTGAGCGCGAGGCAATACTGGCTCATCAAAAAGGCCTACGCGATCAGACGATTACCGTTGTTGCTGGTAGCTCTTTGTATTTGGATTTATTGAGAGATTTAATCCGTATCAACTCTCACTTTACGTCTATTGCGTACCCTATTTTGGATCAAGCGGGCGAGTTAAGAGCCAGCAGATTGAAAAGTACCCAAGCGGAACCGTCAAACAGTGCGGAACCAACGATTAATAGCAATGAATCTCCAACGTAAGGTTGCTTGAGTTTTCACTAAGGAAGGAAGAATGACCGTTTTCAAGAATACTTACCTCATCATGCGCCATGGACAGAGTGAAGCAAATGTGGCTGATATCGTGGTCAGTGACCCAGAGATTGGTTGCTTAAATTACGGGTTATCACCACTTGGCCAAAGTCAGGCGAAGGAATCTGCAATAGGATACGGTGGCCAGCCGATAGATGTGATTATTTGTTCTGACTTCAAGCGCACGAAAGAAACGGCAGGTATTGTGGCGAGTGTTCTTTCACTTCCGGATCCGATCGAAGACATTAGACTTCGCGAACGCTTTTTTGGTGAGTGGGAGGGGCATTCGTCTTCTGCCTATGAAAATGTTTGGGCGAAAGATCTTCAGGACTCTAACCAAAGCTTTAATGGTGTTGAGAGCACAATGAGCGTGCGAAACCGCTCAGTAAGCTTAATAACAGATCTGGAAACCCAATATGAGAACAAGGTGATTCTTCTGGTCGCCCACGGTGACATTTTGCAGATCATGAAGTCTGCTTTTCATGGTATTGAACCTGGCCAACACCGCTCGTTGCCGCATCATGAAACAGGTGAGATGAAACTGTTGACCTCCATGGGTGAGGAATGTTCTTTTTAAGGCTGACTGTCTTTCTGCAGCCATTTTGCTTTCCTGAAAATTACAAGTGAAAGTGCGGCCAAAATAAATAAAGGCCCTAGCCATAAAAGGGCTGTGTGGCTATTGAAAGGGGGCTGGTAATGCACCATGTCCCCAAAACGGTATGTCATATATTCCACAATCTGTTTCTCAGAGGTACCGGCTTCCACTTGTTCGTAAACCTTCAAAAGTAAGTCCTGTGCAACGGGGGAGTTGGACTCAATTAGATTTTGATTCTGACATTGAGGGCACCTCAGTTCTTTCCCTAGCTTTAATGCCAGGCGCTGGTTTTCTAAGGAGGAAAACTGAAATGTTTCAGCATTCTGCTGGCGGGGTTGTGTTTCCACCATTGCTGATGAATGCGCGCTAAAGGATAAGAGAGCAAAGCCACTCAGAAGCCATAAGACAAAGAAGTATCCCTTTCGCATTTACGACCCTTCCTTTTTACTGGTGATATCATCAATACGTGGCTGGAATTCACGTTGCCAGATGCCTTCATCCAAAATCCCAATGTGGCGAAACATCAGTGTACCTTCTCGGTCAATCAAATAGGTTTCAGGCGTAACGATGCTGCCAAGTTCAAGAGCCAGTGAGCCTTGGGGATCATAAATGACAGTTTGATAGGGGTCACCAGTCTCTTTGAGCACTGAGATAGCGGCATTTTTTTTATCGCGATAGTTGAGACCAACTATCGGAATGCCGGCTGATTTCAGGCTCATCAAATAGGGGTGTTCGGCCTTGCATGAAGAACACCAGGACGCCCATATATTCAAAAGTAGCCAATCATTTTGGAAAAGCGTTTGATCGACCGATTCACCAGAGCGCAATGAGGTGAGCAAGAATTGTGGTACGGGTTTCCCTTTCATCGCAAACGGCGGATTGTTGTTCGGGTCTTCACTGTGTTGAAGGCCCCAGAATAAGGCTGTGCTGAGCGCGAATCCTCCGATAAGAGGTAGTAAAAGCTTATACTTCATAGTGTTTGTATTGTTTAGCTGGATTGGTTCGATTAGCCGCGGGAGAGGTTGGCATAAGCTTTCTCAATGCCCCTAAAAATCCCGCCAGCATCATGATAAAACCACCTACCCAGAGCAAGTGGACAAAGGGTTTTATTTGAATCCTCACAGCGTAGGTGTTTGCATCAAACTTACTGCCAAGAGTTACATACACATCACTGAGTACATCGCGGAGCACACCAGCCTCAGACATATTCATGGTGCGCACCGTGTAATGACGTTTTTCGGGTTTCACATGGCCAATGACCGAACCATTTTTTCTGACTTCCATAGTAATACGTTCAGCCGTGTAATTAGGCCCGATATGCCATGAACTTCCCTGATGGATTAATGAATATGTGCCAAGGACAACCGTTGAACCCCGTGTCATTTTCAGACTGGTTTCATTGCTGAATCCTGAGAGTAATGTTGCGCCTAAAAGGGTCACCGCTAAGCCTGTGTGCCCAAGAACCATAACCCATGTTCTTAGCGTTTTAGCCTGTGTCGTTATCGCGGTGGCACCTGAAATCAACAGGACGAAACCAGCCAGAATGGCGAAAAATACCAGCACAGAAAAAGGGATTTGGTAAAAACGTGATAAGGCATAGTTTGTGGCCAATGCTATCAGTGATGCAATGAGCAACAGTGCAATCTGTCTTGGTAAGGATAGGCGTTGTACTGTGCTATAAGCAGCGGAGAAAGCAACTATGATAGCCAAAGGTGCGAAGAGAGAATTGAAGTAAGGGGCACCTACTGACAAGGTACCTAAACCCATCGCGGCGTACACCATTGGATAAAAAGTACCGAGCATAACTATCAGCATCATGGATGACAGCAATCCTGCAGAAATAGTCATCCATAAGGCTAAGGTGTTGCCACCCATATTTACTGAGCTATCTTTGGCAAGGTGAGCGCCTCTTAATGCGAACAGAAAGAGGGAAGGAATCAGCAGTATGGTCAAAATGAGCAATAGTCCACTACCACGCATTGGATCAGACGCAAAGGCATGGACAGACGTCAATACACCGGAGCGCACAATGAAGGTACCCAAAATGCTCAGTGCAAATGTGATGATGGCAAGAAGCAGCGACCAACTGACCAGTTTGTTGTTTCGCTCTGTGGCAATAAGGCAGTGAATGAGCGCCGTAGCAGTCAGCCAGGGTAGAAGGGAGGCATTTTCAACGGGGTCCCAGAACCACCATCCTCCCCATCCTAGTTCGTGATAAGCCCACCAGGAACCGATACCGATACCCACAGTGAGAAACGCCCAGGTCATTAGTGTCCACTGGCGGCATTGACCTACCCATACTTTTGCAGGTGATCGAGTCAGTAAAGCAGCTATAGCGAAGGCAAAAGGCACGGCAAATCCGATATAACCCATATACAGTAACGGTGGATGCAGGATGAGGCCGATATCCTGGAGCATCGGGTTTAGGTCACGTCCTTCAAGCGGAGAAGGAATTTGGCGTAAAAACGGATTGGATAGCCATAGGCAATAAATGCCCAGCAACAAGACGGTGGTGCTCAATACAAAACGGGTTGCGTTGGCGTAGTCGGCGGGCAAGCGTTTGTCCTTTGAAACCAGTGATGACCAGCCAGATAACGCCAATACCATAAATAGGAATGAGCCTTCATGGCCTCCCCATACAGCAGCAATTTTGAAGGCTATGGGTAACGCGCTGTTCGAATGTTGCGCGACGTAACGCACAGAAAAATCGTCCAGATAAAAGCATGCAGCCAATATGAAGGTGGCCATTAAAATAGCGGAAAAGCCGATGCTAAGTAATTGGGGAACCAAATTTGAAAGGCCGGTCACCGGCGTTTTCAACATGCTGCAACCGGAAAGCAAACTGGCAACCATGGTGGAGGCGATGCCGAGAATAAGAAGAATGTGACCGATTTCAGCAAGCATAGGGAAATTTTCTTCATCGTTGGAACAAGAAATGCCTTACCCACCGAGAGGGAGTGGGTAAGGCGGTATCGACTACACGGTTGTCATTTGTCCCGCGTAGAGGATAAAGGTACGAAGCATTAATACACCTATCAGGCTCAAGGTGGTGACCATCGCCAGAAAACTGGTACGGTGTTTAACTTCGGCAGGGCTGACGGCATTTAGCGTCAGTGGAACAATCATGCCAAGGCCAATCACACCAAACCAGAACCAGTTAGACCAGAATCCTCCGCCAATAGCTGCAAGCACAGCCACTTCTTTCTGACCGCCGCCAAAGTAAAGGCCAGAGAAGAAGGCAAACAACACAAATAGTTCAAACAGCACGACCGGACGTTCAAAACGGTGGATCCAGCTGACAGAAGGACTACTCATTGGCTCCTTAAAGCCGACCACGCCCACAAGTAAACATGCGGCAGCGCCCGAGGACAGGCTGGAAAATAGGAACAGAATCGGTAGCACGGGGTTGTTGAGTAGCGGATAGGTTTTCAGTGCAGAGAGCAAGAAGCCCGTATAAGCAGCGAGAATAACCGCCAGAATCGCCAGCGTGACTTCAAGTCCATTTTCAAAGCGTTTACACGCATTCAGAATGGCACTCGCGCCGGGGATTTTTTTATTCAGCGAACCCATGACACGTTGAATATCTTCGATGAAGATTCCTGCCAGCCATGCGAACAGCACCGCCATATAGATCTGGAACAAAATGACACCCATCGACATGACTGACGTTGGGTTGTAATAAATCATTATTTTCCAGAACTCGAGCGGTTTGGTCAGGTGAAAAACAAGGATCAACAGGCCGACAATAATGCCCATTGGGGCGAGAATAGCAGTGGCACGGATGATACCGTTTTTGGACGCATCGCCTTCGATGACGTTGCGTTTAAGGTACACCGAAATCATGGCCGCACCCGCTGACATACCAGCCAGGAATAGGTAAACCGCGATAATCCAATCCCAGACCAGAGAGTCAAAATAAAAGGCTTGTTCTATGGTACTCATCCTTTAATCTCCCCTGCGTTGTGCGGCACTTTGTAGAGCTGTGGTGCCGTGCCAAGGTGCGCTTTGTCACGATAGACAGTCTTTTGTTCCAGCAATTGTGAAACCTTGCTTTGTGGGTCGTTTAAATCGCCGAACGTCAGTGCTTTAGTCGGACAAGACTCGACACAAGCGGGTTCCTTGCCTTCAGCAAGGTTGGTGTGACGGCAGAAATCACACTTATCCGCCGCTTTCGTTTCCGGATGGAAGAAACGAACCTGATAAGGACAGGCAGCAAGGCAGTAACCGCAGCCGACACATTTATCCGCGATGACATCAACAATGCCGGTTTCCGGATCTTTAACTGCAGCGCCAGTAGGACATACATAGACGCATGGTGCGTTTTCGCAGTGCTGGC
Organism: Grimontia sp. AD028; assembly: GCF_000973155.1. Classification (NCBI taxonomy): domain Bacteria; kingdom Pseudomonadati; phylum Pseudomonadota; class Gammaproteobacteria; order Vibrionales; family Vibrionaceae; genus Grimontia; species Grimontia sp. AD028. The sequence continues at coordinate 12,759 of NZ_LASY01000106.1, forward strand.
AGGAAACGCGGGTGAAACCATACTTTACGTTTGGATATTCACCGACGGGTTCGGTACGGATAATCTCAAGGCGGGATACACCTTCAGGAACCTTGTTCACGGTACGACATGCGTCGGTGCAGGCAGTACAGCCAATGCAAAGCCCTTCATCATGGACCATGCCATAACGTTTGTTTTGTACTTCTTCGCTTGCGGCTAAGACCGGACGACTGATCACCTGAGTACCCGCTACACCGGTGGTGAAAATAACAGCGCCTGCGCTGGTAAGGAATTGGCGTCTTGAACAACTCATTCTTCTTCCTCCCGCGCTTTTGTCTGGTCGGAATGGCAATCCACGCAGGTTTGGATTTTGTCTTTGCGCGTAATGCCTTTCATAGGATCTTTCTGCGGATGGACGTCATGGCATGATGAACAGGTAAGGTCGCGAGCGTGAACGTCGTGCGTCCAGTTGGCTTCTCGCAAATCGGTGGGTTCATGGCACGTTTCACACTGCGCGTTTTGTTGAGTGATCCACTCAATGGAGGCAGCAGAAATATCGGTTCCCTTGACTGACTGAGAATGATCGAATTTCACCACATCTTCCGCGCCGTCTCGGTGTTTTTCCGTTACACCTGTGTGGCAGTCAATACAGGTCATATTGCGGTTGGTTTTAGGATTGATGGCCTCACCGTGTGCGCCGGAGAGTTTGTTTTTCTCGTCCTTATGGCATTGGGTACAGGCATAGTCTGGGTTTCTTTGAAACGTGGCCTGAAACTGCGGTTGGTAAGCCTTTTCACCGGATGGCGCGGGATTCCCTTCGCCTGCAGTGGCAACGTGCATCGATATGCCCCAAAGGCAAAGCGCAGCAATGATGGTTGCGCTCCAAAAAGGGCTGGCTTTGAGATTGCTCATTGTTCACCTTTAACAGCCATTTCGCTGAAGGTTCACACCTTTGGCCTGGCTGTATTGTCAGAATTACGCGATCTGTCAGGGGCTGGAAAAGCCTTCTAACATTCCCATTAAACTCTGAGAGCACCTTGCACACAGCCACAACGCCGAGTAGGGATATTAGATGATATTCATGGTGCTATTTAAAGAAACCGACCTCTCGGAAGTCACAAACTGTCAAACTAAATGCAACTTTAATGACGCACGTCAATTTTGCGCCTTAAGCGAAAATCATTCTCATTTATCGGGTGGTTAAGTAGTCTGAATAAGTGTGACAGTAACCCAAATAATCGCCAATTAACCCATAATTTATATGGTTTTTAAGTAACATATATCTTGCTCCGATAGCATTATCTGCACACCCGAAATCACAACGCCGGTTGGACGATAATTCAAAATATTGGAGGCAATGCTGTGAGCATTCAGTCGGCAATTCGAACCTTTTCCGCCCGCTTTATGGGGGCGGCGCTAGGTATCTCTATTCTTGGGTATTCCCATACTGTGATGGCAGATACCACTTCTACAGACGTAAAACGCGTTGAGGCGCGCAATGACGTTTATCAATCCGTTTTTCCAGAACAATATGACTCTTGGAAAGCAACCAGTGAAAGCCAACACCTGGAAGACGCACTTGCGGAAGACCCAAACATGGTGATCATGTGGGCGGGTTATGGCTTTGCCAAAGACTACAACAAAGCGCGTGGGCACTTTTATGCACTTGATGATGTGCGCAACACTTTACGAACCGGCGCACCGAAAGATGACCAATCAGGGCCTATGCCTATGGCATGTTGGAGCTGTAAAAGTCCGGACGTAGCCCGAGTTATCGATGAGCGTGGCGAAGATGGTTATTTCGATGGTAAATGGTCCCGTCTCGGTAGTGAAATCAGCAATACGATCGGGTGTGCTGACTGTCATGACACCAAGAGTGAAGCGTTTGACCGTGGTGAGCCTGCTTTGAAGCTGTCCCGTCCTTACGCTGATCGTGCAATGAATGTCATTCATCAACCTTTCGAAGACCAGACCCGTTTCACTCAGCAGGCGCAGGTGTGCGGACAGTGCCACGTTGAATACTATTTCTCTGGTCCAACGAAAGCGGTGACATTCCCTTGGGCGCAAGGGACGAATGTTGACCAGATGGAAGCATACTTTGATGCGTTGGGCTTTAAAGACTGGACTCACAAGCTTTCTAAAGCACCAATGCTGAAAGCCCAACACCCAGAGTATGAAACCTGGCGCGATGGTATTCATGGTAAAAACGATGTCGGTTGTATCGACTGTCACATGCCTAAGGTACAAACAGCGGAAGGGAAGGTGTATACCAGCCACAAAATTGGCAATCCATTTGACCAGTTTGAAAATACTTGTGCGCAGTGCCATACCCAAAGCAAAGAAACCATGCAGGAAATTGTCTCTACCCGTAAAGCCCAGGTTCTTAATATGAAGCTGACAGCGGAAAAGCACATTGTGGCAGCGCATTTTGAAGCGGCGGCCGCTTGGGAAGCGGGGGCAACTGAAGCTGAAATGGCATCTATCCTTCAGGATATCCGACATGCTCAGTGGCGTTGGGATTACGCAATTGCTTCTCACGGAGTCCACATGCATGCACCGGAAGTGGCGCTAAAAGTATTGGGTACAGCCGTTGACCGTGCTGCTGATGCCCGTACCAAGCTGGCGCGTCTATTAGCGACCAAAGGTATGACTGAACCAGTTCAGATCCCTGATATATCAACCAAAGAGAAGGCTCAAGCTGTATTGGGTATGGATATGGAAACCATGAATATTGAAAAAGCAGACTTCCTGAAAACTGTGATTCCGCAGTGGGAAGATGACGCGAAAAAACGTGAAGCATCATACTGACTAATACTCCACTGAAGAGGGGCCGGTTAATACTGGCTCCTTTATTCTTTTCACCGTAAACCCTCACGACTAAATAACCAAAACTGTTGATAGTTCAAGACGGTACGTCATGTGTCTGTAGCGAGAACATCGTATCACTATTGCTAGCAGTTATTTCTTCTTCGATTTCTTTCCTGTCTCCTACTTATACTCAAAATATTGTCGTGTTAAATAAATGTTATGCGCGGATGGTTGGCCACTAACAACCCAATCTTTCATCGCAGGTAATCAATACTCTTCGAAGGAGTGACTTAACGCTCCTCATTTCAATACGATCGCTTCGAGGTTCTCCCTTATGAAAGAAAATGGACTATCAAAATCAATTCAAATCATCGGTGTTCCCGTCGATTTGGGGGCATCACGCAGGGGGACGGATGGTGGTGTTTCTGCCGTTCGCATCGCTGGCTTAGGTGAGAAACTAAAAAAATTAGGTTATGGCGTCGCAGAAGAGGTGGATGTTGCAGTCCCTTCCAAGGAATCAAGACCTTCTGAATCGCAGGGTAACATGCGTTTTCGAAGCGAAATCCTACAAGTGTGTCGTGATCTGGCTGTTGTCACGCGAAACACACTTGAAAACGGCAACATTCCAATGGTTGTTGGGGGAGATCACTCCTTAGCGATAGGCTCGATATCAGGCATTGCCGATTATTACCAAAAGCAGAACCAAGATCTTGGATTGGTGTGGTTTGATGCCCATGCTGATATGAACATTCCAGGTATATCCCCATCGGGCAATATTCACGGTATGCCTCTCTCGCACTTGATGGGTTACGGTGATAAAGACTTCACTAGCATCCTGAGTGACAATCCAAAAATTAAGCCTGAAAACGTGGCGCTGGTGGGTGTTAGGGATATAGATGAAAAAGAACGCGAGTTGATCCGGCAGTCCGGTGTGAAGGTCTACAGCATGCGCGATATCGATGAGATGGGCATGAGCCGTGTCGCCGACGAAGTCATAGAAATCGTGACTAAAGGGACGGTTGGATTTCATGTCAGCTTCGATGTAGATGGCTGCGACCCAGAAGTGATGCCCGGTTCAGGCACCTTAGTTCCAGGCGGTGTGTCTTACCGGGAAGCCCACTTGCTATTGGAAAAATGCGCAGAGACCAGATTGATGACCTCTATGGATTTAGTTGAGCTCAATCCTTTCCTGGATAAAGGTAATATCTCTGCCGAACGCGCAGTGTCTTTGGTACTCAGTGCGTTTGGTCAAAGTGTTATTTGATCATTCGCTTCGCTTGATTTATTGACGCGATAACGGCGGCGCGATCGGTATCTGGGTGATTGGCATCGAGGATGATTGTCCAGTGCTTAATCGCCGATGCATATTGCGCCGACAGGAAGTACTCTGACGCCAAAAGCATGTTTGCGGCTGCGTTATCTGGCTGAATAGATATTGCATCATTCAGCCAGCGTTCAACACTTTGATCAAATAGCTGACCGTTGGCGTAGTACTTTGCGGTAGCCTGCGCGGCAAACACATCCGCAGAAGGTGATTCTGATAATCTTTCGGCATAGTGATAAACCAGCGCCGCGTTCTTGAACTCCCCGCGAGACATATATTCATTACCAAGCTCAAACCACAAATGCCCGTTTTGGGTATCCGCTTTAATTTGCTTCTGCAACCGTTCGAGCCTCGGCGTGATATTTGTAGTGGTGCCAAGTTCAGTAGTGGTTTGTTCCTTCACAATCAAAAGTGAAGGTTCCCCCAGCTTTGTATAAACCAGCGTAGTGGTGGATAACACTAACAATCCAACGAAAGCCGGCGCTATAAATGAAAACTTCTCAAATAGTGTCATCAAGTTATCTTGTAATGCCCTGATCTTTCACTATCTTCGCTACATTCCAGCACAGGTTCAATGCGCTGCCTCAAGTTCTGCTTAATCACATTGCCGCCCAATCTGTGCAGGCGGGCGCACTTTCAGTGATCTCTTGACCTTTGAAATCTGGGTAACTTTGAAGACCACAACGGTTTTGATGGTGCGATCGTTGGTCACCGCGCGCACAACTATCATTTCGAATTTACCCATCATCGGGGCGCTCAGGTGGGTAAAGCGCCAACCCAGGACAATTTGCTGGTGTTCTATTTCACTGATGATGAAGCGTGGGAGAGTAATTGTCATAACATGCTGAAAGCGGGTTTTAAACAGGTGGCTTCTTACAACGATTACTGGGACGTTTCGGGCAGAACATTTGAAGACCTGGACGGATATCGTGTAGTGCTACAAAATCGAGAGTGGTCTGTGTAACAAGTGCCATTTTCGCCTGATACTCTTCTGAAAATACGCTATGTTGATGACTTAGCAGAAAAAAGAGGAGTAGGGTATGGAGAACAGAAACGTTCGACATGTCGTGTTTGATGTAGGCAATGTAATTGTGCGTTGGTCACCATTGGAAATTGTCAGGCTGACTTTCGGGAATAAAATAGAACACGAATCTATCGCCAGAGAGATTTTTCAAAACGACATCTGGATGGACTTAAACAAAGGCTTGATGACGGAAGAGGAAGCCAAAAAACGCTACCAATCCGAAATGGGTTTCTCGCCAGACACCACAAACAAGCTCTTCTACTACGTGAAGCAATCCCTTATCCCTTTATATGGTTCATATGAGCTAATTAGACGCGTGAAACAGGCTGGCTATGGCCTATACGCTTTAACCGATAATGTGCACGAAATCGTTGCCTTCCTCAAAGAAACCAAGCACTTCTGGCCATTGTTTGACGGAGAAATTGTGTCAGCAGAAGTTGGCCTACTCAAACCCCAGCCTGAAATCTATCAGGCGCTTTTGACCCGCTATGATTTGAATGCAGCAGAGACCGTTTTCCTTGATGATATGCCTCATAACGTTAAAGGCGCTCAAGACGTTGGCATCGCAGCAATTCAATTTGAAAACGCAGAGCAAGCTGAAACCGAGTTGAAGCAGTTGGGGTTGGTGTTTTAGTGGACTTTCGTTGTTGCCCCCCTTGGTATGGACCGCCTCACTAAGGTACTTTTTCAATACTTCCAAGTGATTCTGGTAGGTATGATAATCGAAGGAGGGAAAATGAGAGAAAGCTCTAGGCTAGTTTATGTATACGGCGTTCGGCTAATGGGTTTTAAAACTAGGCTTCCCTTAATTCCTTCGTAAGTCAAAATTCAAAAATAACGTCTTATCAAATTTTGTTTTTACCAAGTTTACTATCAGGTTGATGATGGTTTAGTTGCATATATCATTTTTGTGAAAGTTAATGAATAACTAAGGGTGCTCATAAACTGTGACGGTCATTTAATACACAAGGTGATAAAAATATGGATAATTCATGCCCAAGCTCTAACTTATCAATATGCTGGTGGTAATCCTCATCGACTTCGGCTTTATTTTTACGTAAAAAACGGCGGCTTTAGACGCTGGCTTTAAGCCTCTTGTTACGAAAAAGCACTAAGATATATCTAGGGTCACGATAGATGACCTTTTCGAAAGTGCTCTATACCCAAACAATCTGAAGATGCTCGAATTCAGGTTGTTTGGATATATTAGAGGTTTCAATAATAAAACAAAGGTTATTCTATTCAGGAGAGATAAGTGCTCAGTAAAATTAAGAGCCAACTGGCAAATCTCATCCATGGCGACGACAGCGACAGAGATTTTACCTCGGCACGGTCTAGCCAGGAGGTCTATCAGACGATTCATGAAGCAGGAAAAGCGAAGGCAGAATTGTCTGAGTTTATAGGAAACCCTACTGGAGAAACAAAGTTCGTATCACTGGGAGAAAATTGCAGCTCCGCATGGTATCTCAAGCAAGTAGGACTCAAGGATGCTTCTTATCCATTTGACTGGGTATTCAGTTCCCCAGATATCATATTGGATTGCTTAGAAGATGGTTTTAGTAAGTATTTGGACAGGGATTTAATCGTTCCCAAACGAGGGAAGGGTTCTGCAGGACACTCTCACTATCATGATGACTTATTTAATCACCGCAATCCTTTGGCCAGTGAAGCCAATTATGATTACCTCAAAAGGTGTTGTGAAAGGCTTAGTACCTTGGTGGCGTCTCAGCAGCCAAGTTGCTACCTCATCACCTTGATCAATGAGCCAGATAAAAGGGTTAATTGGGCTAAGGGTTTCGATAAACAATTTGTGATGCCAAAGGATCAAGGCTTGGAGTCGGTCGCTAAGCTGAAAGACTACCTAAAAGCAAAAAACCAGAATACTAAGTTTGTCGTTGTTGACCATTACACGGAGCGTGAAAATTCAGTTGAATATGAAAAAGTTGATGATGATGTTTTCTTTATTCGATTCGATGCACAAGGTAAAAGTACCGGTGTTCTTTATGAAAATGCGTTTGATGACTTTTGCTTTAAGCTGATCATGACAGGCTTATACGGGAAATAACGCCAAAATAAAATTGGGTATAAACGAAAAGGGTTGGCGCTAGCCAACCCTTTCTGTTGATATTCAGTCTTCTCGTTCAATTTCGCGGGCGACGTACTTGTTACCAACAATAATACCTTCGACTTCCACTTTCTCGCCGAGGAGTGAATCAAAGGTCAGGTCGTCTTCGTATTCGGTGTTGGCATCAGTAGAAACCGTTTTTCCATTGATGGTGAAAGCTTCTGATTCCGCATCGATGTCAGTGACGTAGCCTTCTACTTCAAATTCAAAATCTTTCCAGTCGACATCAAAGTCAAAATCATCATCAAACTCAATTTCTTTTGCGATAGTGCGGTGCGCCTGATTGACGTATTCCACCTCGATTTCAACGCCAGGGCGCAGGTCGTTCTTGGTGCCATCCTCAAACTTGGTCGACGGGGGAATGTCGAAAATACCGCGGTAGTTCAACTCAAAACGGCTTTTGTCGTTGGCAACCCAAGTGACCACGCCTTCTACCTCTCCACGGCCTAAGACACCGTTGAATGCTTTGATATTGATCTTTTCAGCAGACAGGGTGCTGTCTGATTCATTGAAGCGACCAAACACTTCAACCCAAGCGCCATCACGAAGTTTGTGTGATGGATTGATCAGGTTTTGGTCAAACCATACTTTCAACGATGGGCCAATTTGGAAAGAGTTATTGTTGAAATCAACGTTTGAGATTCGGCCTTCCGCTTCAACCATTCCGTTTGCATCGTATTCAAACTGAATAACGCTCAGCACTTTATAACCGGCATTTGCAGTAGGTAAAGTCGATACCATCACCCAATCGCCTTCCTTGATGCGGTTTGATAAGCGATCAAACTGCAGTGCTACGCCATTAACTTTGAAGGTACTGCCACTGATATCTGTGATTTTTCCGGTGAACGTCGGGTCAAGTTCCACGTTTGCACTGTCTTGCGCGCGGGTCGAAGTATTCAGCGCAACCATCATTTCAGGTGCCAGCACGTCGGTTTCGAGAGTGTGTCCCTGATAGTTCAGCGCTGAGACCTGATACTGTCGCCCATTCACACTGATGGTAGATTGAGTGTGGTTAACAGCGTCTATTTTTCCTTCTACCGATGTGGGTGAAGTCGACGTGTCATTACTGCTGGAACTTCCACCGCCACAAGCCGTCAAAGCTAGAGCAAGTGCAGGAAATAGTGCTAAACGTTTCATTAAAATGCCTTTGATAACCAGATAGTGTCTGCTGGCGCGGAATCTAGCACTGTTTATGTCCGAGGATTTGCGGGGTATTTGTCAGGGTTTTGACAAGAAATTCAGGATGTATTTGATTTATCTACCCCGTGTTTTTAGTCGGTTACCGTTAATAGCTTGGGTCACTGACTCTGACAGAATTGATAAGATTTAGGTATGACACTTGAGACATGCGTTCTCAATTGAGAAATGAAATAACAGAAGACGGATCTTGGTTGAAATCTGGTCGGTCTGTTTGAAAATAAATATGTTAGTAGATTGGTCTTTTAAACCACATTGAGCGATACACATGAAAATTTTGCCATACGAAGAACTTGAAGAGGCGACTCTTGTGGCGGACACCAAGCTGGTCAATGGCGTTTATGTCATGGACAGGCGCGATAGAAGTGATCGACGCAAGAATCGAGGAAAATTCCAAGGTTATGACCGACGGGTATCTGCCGATCGCCGAGCGGGAACCGGTGGTATTGACGAGATCATTTAACTTGTCTTCATGCCTTCAACAAAAACAGCGACGCCAAAGCGTCGCTGTTTTTGTTTGGGAGATGGCTACATCCAGTTATTGGCTTGTTCCGCGAAGCTGATCAACACTTGAATATTCTGATCCAGTTGTTTTTTTAGCTTGTCGCCAAAACGGGGTGTGAGCTCGTCCAGTCTATCGAAACGGGTATGCCAGATTTTCCCCCAGTCCTGCTCTTTTTCGCTGTCACAAGCACCTATGGTCTTCGAATCAAAGCATGTCCAGAGATCTTTATGGGTCGTCTGTGAGTAACCATCATTTCCGTTTTCACCGTTAATCATAAAGTTTGTGGCTTCAAACTGGGCAATTGGCACACCTATGCAAGCAAAAGGGGCATGATCAGACCAACCCCCCGTTTCACCCTCTGGGTATCCTTTCACTGTTGGGTGCAAGATATGCGCATTTTCGCCATACAACTTATCAGAGACTGCTTTAAGGGCAGAGCGAACCTTGGTACTGGCGTTGTAATTAATCTCAGGCGCATAATCACATTTGTAAGGTTCTGAGTGAGCGCTGTGAACATAGAGAATGTCACCGCCGATAATGGTGTCGAGATTGATCATGCCGATCAGATTTGCGGTGGCACTTTTATCCTGAATGTAAGCCTTAGAGCCATTTAATCCATATTCCTCAGCGCCAAAAGCAACAAGCTTTAGGGTATAGGGGAGAGTTTTACCCTCCAGTGCTTTTGAAACAGCCAATAGAGCAACCACACCAGAACCGTTGTCGGTTGCACCCAGAGAGCCTTTGTCTTCCCCTTTGGTGTCATAATGCGCGCCGATGAGCAGCACTTTATCTGATTCACCCTGGATGGTGATTTGTACGTTTTGAGATTGAAGCTTCTGTTTATCAAGCTCGAAATCAAATGTCAGCATTTCCGGCTGGTAGCCTTGTTTCGTCCATTCCGCCGCTATCCATTCAGCGGTTTTCTTTTCCTCTACCGAACCGGCTTTTCTTGCGCCAATCCCTTTTGCTGGGTCAGTCATGATAGTGAGTTGTTCCCACGCATAATCGTTGGCGAAGGTGGGGTGGCTGAGCAGCATGCTACCCATGAGGGTGAGTGTGATCGTAGCTTTCATTGCGTCATCCGTTTCTTATTGGTTTTTTTGATTTGTTGGGCTTAATGCCCAGCGTTCAGACTATCGACTAAGCCAGCGCCGTCCTATCTGTTTTCGACACGATAAGCCGCTAACTCGTCGCGCGTTTTATGAAATATACGTGCTATCAGATAGGTGAACGGCTGTGTGAAAACGAACTAGGTGTTATTCAAGTGAAGGAAAACTATCACGCCTTTCAGAAAAACTGTGATGAACAAGATGATCCAGTGTGCGTAACAGAGCTTATCAAAAATGGTGATTACGAGACTTGTCGCAAATTACAGTATGATGTGTATTAAAAATAGGACAATGAATTGTTCTAGATCAAAGTCTTGCACGCAATCGAGGTGTTACAAAAATTAGGCACGTACAAGGTCAATACATCCGTATTCGTGCACCCTACATATTCAAATAACAACTCCAGGAGAATCGCAATGACGAGCGCATTTTTTATCCCTACCGTTAACCTGATGGGCGCAGGTTGCCTTGTAGATGCCGCTGATGCCATTAAGTCTCACGGCTTCAAAAATGGTCTGATCGTGACCGACAAGGTGCTGAACGAAATCGGCATTGTAGAAAAGGTTGCGGCTCTTCTGACTGAGCGCGATGTGCAAACTGCGGTGTTTGATGGCACACAGCCAAACCCGACCATTGGTAACGTTGAAGCGGGTCTGGCTATTTTGAAAGAAAACGGCTGTGACTTTGTGATTTCTCTTGGTGGCGGCTCTCCCCATGACTGTGCAAAAGGTATTGCGCTGGTAGCAACCAACGGCGGCAATATTGGTGATTACGAAGGTGTCGACCAATCTGCGAAAGCCCAGTTGCCTTTGATTGCGATTAACACCACGGCGGGTACGGCGTCTGAAATGACCCGCTTCTGCATCATCACTGACGAAGCGCGTCACATCAAAATGGCGATTGTGGATAAGAACACCACGCCGTTGATTTCTGTTAATGACCCAGAGCTGATGCTGGCAAAACCTGCATCACTCACTGCTGCGACCGGTATGGATGCACTGACTCATGCGGTAGAAGCGTATGTTTCAACTGCAGCATCTCCAATTACTGATGCGGTTGCGATTAAAGCGATTGAACTTATTCAGGCAAACCTACGCACCGCTGTAAATGATGGTCAGAACCTGGTTGCGCGCGAGCAAATGGCGTACGCGCAGTTTATGGCTGGTATGGCGTTTAACAACGCATCTCTGGGCTATGTGCATGCCATGGCGCACCAGTTGGGTGGTTTCTACGACCTTCCACACGGGGTATGTAACGCCATTTTGCTGCCGCATGTGCAGCGCTACAATGCGCAGGTTTGTCCTAGCCGTCTGCGTGACGTTGCAAAAGCGATGGGTGTGAACGTTGAAGCATTGTCACCAGAAGAAGGTGCAGAAGCAGCACTTAACGCCATTCAAGAACTGTCAAAAGATGTAGGTATTCCAGCAGGACTGGAAGTGTTGGGTGCGAAAGCAGATGACATACCAGTATTGGCCGACAATGCCCTGAAAGATGCCTGTGGTTTCACTAACCCGAAACAAGCTACGCACGAAGAGATTTGCGAGATTTTCCGCAACGCAATGTAATCTCATCAGCACGACTAAAAAGCCGCTTTGCGAAGCGGCTTTTTTGAACCATATAGCAAAGCCTCCCGTAACGTTTTGTTGACCACAGGAGGCCGCCATGAAAACACCACTCACTAAACTCGAAAAATACTTCGTTATCGACAAGCTCATTATCCACTCTCTGGACCTCTGCCTCTATCAGGCCTCTGTCATCATTGATGGGGAAGAGCACTTTGTGTGTTATGACGACGGTAACTTCCTACGAACCCATTCGCTCATCGAAATTCAAAAGTGCTGCAAAAATCTGAAAGCGAAAGAAACGGTTCTCCGTCAGGAAAGCGCGTACGACGAAATGGTTGGGGCGCCAGCCAAAGGCGAAACAAACGCGCTGGAAGTGCCTTTGAAGGACTGCGGACTTTACTGAGCCCTGTATCAAAATTGCCTCACCGGACAGGAAACCTGACTGATACGCTCAATCAAGTCAGAGAAGGGAGTTCGGTAGATGTTAGATCATGGTGTTCGCAAGTATGTAAACGACAAACTGACACAAATGGGGTTCGATACGGACCCTTACGGCGCCGAACCTACCTTGGTATTTATCTTGGCTGCCATTGGTATTGCGGGCATCAGCTACCTTCTTGTCCATCGTGTTATCGTCAAATTCGTCAATCACGCCATCAGCAAAAACAAGCAATCTTGGGCAAACAGCCTAACCAAGCATGAAGTATTGGAAAAACTCGCTGCGCTTGTGCCAGTAATGATTCTTGATGTCTTGGTTCCACCTATTCTGACCCATCATCCTTTGCTTGCGACCATGTCAGACCGATGCCTTGGCATCGCTGTTATCGTGATGTTTATCTGGATGATGTTTGCGCTTCTTGATGCACTTCATGATATTGCCTACCTAAAAGGCATCAGTCGCCGGATGCCAATCAAAAGCTTTGTTCAGCTCATCAAGCTCTTCACTTTCTTTGTCGGCATCGTGATCTGTATTTCTATTCTGGCGAACGAATCACCCATCATTTTCCTCAGTGGATTAGGCGTGGCGACAGGCCTTGTCATGTTGGTGTTCAAAGACACCATCTTGGGTTTTGTGGCGGGAATTCAGCTTTCCGCTAACCGTATGGTCAGCCTGAATGACTGGATTCAAATGGATGAATACGGAGCAAGCGGCACGGTAGAGGAGATTTCTCTGACAACGGTGAAAGTGCGGAACTTTGATAACACCATCAGCATGCTGCCCGCCTACGCGTTGGTACAGAGCGCATTTATCAACTGGCAGGGAATGTCCGACTCAGGTGGTCGTCGTATAAAACGCTCTGTACATATCGACTTAACTTCTATTCGTTTTCTCTCCGAGGGTGAGATCGAATCGTTGAAAGAAATACGAATCTTGCGCGAGTTTTTGTTTGAGCGGGTGAAAGAGATCAAAGAATTCAACGAGAGTTTTGAAGATGTCCACCACGCCGCGAACCTTCGTCAAATGACTAACGTTGGAGTATTTCGCGCCTATCTTGCCGTTTACCTTCGCGCACACAAGGATATTCATAATTACATGACGTGTATGGTGCGCCAATTGGAACCTACCGCGGAAGGTTTGCCGCTTCAGGTTTATGCTTTTGTGAACAACACGGACTGGGTGTTTTATGAAGGCGTGCAGGCAGACATCTTCGACCATATCTACGCCATCATGCCGATGTTTGGTTTACGACCCTTCCAGTCATTTGGTGGCCATGATGCAGTCAATATCGGATTGGGTAGTCAGCAGAATAATGCCGCGCCGATTGGTGACCAGATAGGACAGTAGCTTTCCACTCATAAGATCTGCTTTGACATGGTAATGTGTTACCAGACTTTGATACGGAAAACCGAAATGGAAATTCGACACATCAGTTGGCAGGAAACCATCGACATTCGTCACAGAGTGCTGTGGCCAGACAAACCCCCTGAGTTTTGTAAAGCGGAAGGGGACGATGAAGCCCTTCATCTAGGGGCTTACGCCAATGAGGAGCTGATTTGTGTGGCGTCTTTGTTCTTTGATGGTGAAGTGGTGCGCTTGCGAAAATTTGCAGCATTAACGGCGTATCAAGGTCAAGGTGTTGGGTCTTCGGTACTGAATGCAGCGTTTAAAGAAATGAAGGCACGTGGTGTATCGATGTTTTGGTGTGACGCTCGCGAAGCTGCCATGGGGATATACCGAAAATTCGGGATGAAACCATCGGGAGAACGCTTTTATAAAGGCGACATTCCTTACTTCAAAATGTCGATAAACTTCGCAGATTTTCCCTAACTATGTGCCATGTCCCACGCCTAGAGAATGAGCGTTTGAATCTAATTCCGTACGGTATATTCTTTAAACTCAGCGTTTGAAACATACAAATCTTCAGTCGTTTAGTTGAAGGATAGCCAAATACGATGGGTACATTTTGGGGTAAAGTGAATGACTCTCTCGCCGACACACTCAATGACTTTTTTGAGTATCGCGGGCGAGTGTGGATTGTGAGCATTCGCGAGAATCAATTGTTGAATGACTCTTTGATTGTTTCCGAAGATTCTTTCCGTGAGCCTATGGACTGGATGGTTGACCAAGGCTATCCCGATGATGTCCTCGAAGAGCTGGAATACCTCAAGCTGTCTCAATCGATCAGCGTTAAAGTGGGTGATATCGAACACTGCATCATGCGCGTGAAGTAACTCAGCGAAACAACGAAAACCCCTCCAGAATCAAAGTGCAAAGTCGGTGCATCTTCTGCACCGACGATGATCATATCTCTTCTCCATACAAACCCATTTCAATACTAATCATCTATAAATCAGTTAGTTAAAAAGTTGGCAAGATGGTTGCTATTAAGAGTATGGCGTGCGCATGCAGAACTTCTGCAAACGTTACGTTTACTCCTTGCTGTCGTTGTTGGTTTCTCTGTCCTATCGATCCTCCGTTGATTGGACAGGGAAACATTTTTTTATCGGCATCCTACAACTCCAGATTTTCACCTACCGCGAGTTTCATCCGAGTTCATTTATATACCCAAACAACCTGAAGATGCTCGCATTGAGGGCCTCCCTTCGGGCGAGTTGACTGACGCCGTGCTCTTTGTTGTTCCTTTTTGATGGAGGTGACTACACCTGCAAAGGAACGCCGCGATCACA
>NZ_LASY01000107.1:0-5248 GCF_000973155.1 Grimontia sp. AD028
CGTGGAATTTAACGAAGAAGTGGGCGCATTGAGGCCCTCCCTTCGGGCGAGTTGACTGACGCCGTGCTCTTTGTTGTTCCTTTTTGATGGAGATGACTACACCTGCAAAGAAACGCCGCGATCACGACACCAGTCAATCTCGCTGAATCCTGCATCTTCAGGTTGTTTGGGTATAAAATATATTTAACAAGTGAGAGTGAATCATCCATGTATGAAGACTCTCTCGAAACCACCTGGTTTCAGTCAGCAAGCGCGGTTGTGGCGAATCATAAAGCCAAAGGCTTAAGCATATAAACGAGATCTATATTGCCAATGGTTATAAGATATAAATTCGACAATTATTGGATAAATAAGAGTCGTGATTAACAATGATATTTATATTTAGGTTAATTTAATTAACCAAAATAGAACATATCATTCAATCCTTTGATTCTTTGTTTTCTATTTCATTAAGGATTTTAATTAGGATGATTTTAATTAAATGTGAACTTGGTTTTGCTTCTTTTAAACGAAAGTTATCTTTTTCTAAATACGGGATCTCGTCGTGTAAAACTTACAAAAATCAGTGTGATCTAAGTCATGTTTATCTGCTGACTCTGATTCAGGCATTGGTCTAGCTTTAAGGGGAGTGATTCAGATCACTAAAAGCGAAAAGTGGCAGCTAACTAGTGACAGCTAACTATAAGAAAAATAAAACAATGATGCTCTGAACATTAACCAGCTCAGATTCAGTGACCTAGGGGATTAGCCGATGAACAAACTCAATGCGGTCTTTTGTGCCGTCGCCTTTGCATCTTTACTCAGTGCCTGTCAGTCAACCAGTGAGCCAAGACAGGTTGCTTCTGAAACCAATGCACCCGCCCAAGAAAACCAGAACACACTAAAGATCTACGAAGCATCAAAAGCAGACTACGAGCGTTGGCTGGCTAAGATGGAGGAAAGCAAGTCACTGAGGCTTTACGACGATGACTTGGTCGATGATCTGTTCGATGCATGGGATGAAGCAGTGGATGTTTACGAAGACTTCGCATCAAACCCAGCGAAAGCAACAGAAGACTATTCTATCTTCTCTGATGGGACATATGCTGAAATCTTCGACAAACGCCTGTCAAAAGTTGATGGGCTCTTCGACCAATTGCAAACACTCAAAACGACTGCAGATTCATTGCTGGCTGAATCGATCGCTGAGATGGCTTATCTCGGAGAGATAGGCGCAGACGAGTTGTATGCATCACGCTATAACCGCTTGGCTTCTGATTACAGGAAGTTATTCGCTTATGTTGCGGATAACGACATTGATGATGCGCAGGTCAAGCAAGTCGTGTTCCTTGAAAATGCCAAGAAATTAGAAATTGCCGTTGTTCTAAAAAACCACGTTGAGCCACTGAAAAATCAGATCACCTTGCTTCGCCGTGAAGGGTTTAAGTCGGTAGCGCCTATCAGTTTTACTAAGTCAGAGGCTTCGCTAGAACAAGCGGTAGCGAGCGTTAATGCGAATCCCCGGGACATAAATGCCATCAATGCCGCTGTGGCTGCCGTTCAATTTGAAATTGACCACGTGAAGCATATCGGTCAGGAGGTAAAGCGGTTTAGAAATGTTGATGATGGCAAGTTTGAACCACTGATCCTTGAACTGGAAAACCGATTGCATGCGATTGCGCAAGCGCTGGAAGGGTTAGATCTTCGCAATCAACCTATGCAGCAACAAGCCCTGGTGCTGGAAGAAAAGGCCCAGATGTTAAATACCGCTCTCACGTCGAAGCCCGACGTCGATCCTCAACTCGCGAAGCTGATGAGTGAACTGGATAAGGTGCAGTCAGATTTATCGATGTCGCAACAGGAAAAAGCATCGCTAACGGCACAAGTGACGACACTGGAAGAGCAAAACACCAAAAACGAAGGGCTGATTGATGACCTCAAGATGGTGATTGATACCATCAAGCCAAAGGGAGATAGCAGTGTGACTGAAGTCAGTGCGGAACCCAGTGACGGGCTTTAGACTCCAATTAATCGAATAAAGAAAAGAGCGCTTTACGCGCTCTTTTTCATTGATTGCGGTTTAAGCCACCAAGTAATAATGATTATTGGCTTTCTTGGCAATGAGGCCACCAAGCATCATTTGCTCAAACAAAGCGTCTACATCATCGGTTGAAAGCAGGAAATGTTTACCAACGGCTTTCTTAGAGCAAGTGATCACGCCATCTTGCACCGCTTTTTTCACTTTATCTTCAAGTGACAGTGCTTCTTCTGCGGAAGCAGCATCCGCTGTGAAAGGCTCATCTAAAGCGGGTTTATGTTCCAGATAGCCAATCGGCTTGCTAACGTCTTCTGGCGTGATATCAATTTCAGTGTGGTGTTGATAGAAGCGTCGGAAACGCAACTCTTCACCAATCACACCGACAAAGAAAGCCGCAAACAGATCTAGCAAAATCGAAAGGAATACGACAAGACCGAATTGCGCAGCTTGCTGAGAAACGCTGAATGCATCGGCCAGGCTGTCAATCAAACCAATCGCAGAGCCTTGCGTTACAGGCGGCAACGAATCGCGTTCAGTTGCCAACTTGATTTGCTCTTCACGAAGCTTGTTGTTTTGCTGCTGAATACGGGTAACGCCAGTCGCGATGCGTTCCATTTCAATGTACTTTTCAGCGGCGAGGTTATTGAGCTCAATTTGTTTTTCGATGGCCGCGATTTGTCTGTCGTAGGCTGCGACTTTTGCTTCCTGAATGGAGATAACACCCTGCGCCTTATTGGTTGCACTGTTGATGCCGCCAATACTCCCGCCAATAGAAATGGCAGCCAGCACTAAATAGAAGACCAACGCAGTGATTGCACCTGTGTAGTTTTTGTGTGCACGACGCTCTCCAAATTCGTACCAAGCGTAGAATTTTCCCGCTTCGAAAATGATCGCCAGAGTACCAAACAACACCTTCATCATGGTGTTGTCATCAATGGAAAGGAATAGCAGCAGCGAAAAGACCGTAGAGGTAACAACAGCGGCACCGGTGAAGGTGTACACGCTGATCATGGCAAACGGCCCTTTAGGGTAACGATAACCCAACATGTTTTTGTAATGCATAAATGTGTCATTGATCACGGTACGAGGGCGGGGAGCATACCGCAATGATCATGAGGGTTCCGCAACTGTGGCACGTTAAGATGTTCAAGTGCCTGCTAATGCATCAAATTGCTAGAGAAGTGAGCGGGTTAGTAGCTCTTGTCCGAATCCATCGCCCATAAATGTGCAGCGACCAAAGCGCGATAAGGAGAAAAAGCAGCAAGCCATTGTTGGGTTTCTTTCTCCGTTGGCTTTTCTTCCAACCCTAATAACTGTTGAAGGCTTCTGCGGACGGCGACATCGCCATGAAGTGAACCATCCAACCAGCCGAATCCACGCAACAGGGTATAGCTGACTGTCCAAGGCCCCACGCCTTTGACGGCAAGAAGCTGTTTGCCGATCTCTTCGGGGTCTGCATCTAACGACAGAGACAGGCTACCGTCTACCAAGGCTTGTGCGATACGTTGAATGGTTGTGGCTTTACTGTTTGAGTATCCGCAGCTTCGGTATGTTTCAATCTCTGTTCTTGCCAGAATTGTTTCGTCGGGCAAACACCATATGCCGCTGCTGTGTTGCTTCCCGGTTGCCTGAATCAGTCTGCGTCGAATTGAGACTGCGGCTTCAACGCTGATGAGCTGCCCCGTGATCGCCCAGGTAATGGCTTCAAAAGGCGTGACAGTTTGTGGAATTCTGAGCCCTGCAGAATGATTTAATAGGCGGGAAATATCGCAGTGAGCTTTGTATTCTGATTCAAAGTCTTCTGTGGCTTGCTTTAGTCCGAGCATATGTTGAAGAAGTCTATTGAGATCGTCCTCTGTCATTAGGCACGTTTCTGCGTCCGATTGAATATCCAGTCTGGCTGAATCTGCAGATAAAGAAAGGTGAAGTAGGGTAGGAACGCCTTCTAAGGTGATGCCTTTTATCACTTCATTGCCTTCGACTTTTTCGGCAAGCTCAGTTTTGTCTCTTCTATGGAAAGTCAGAAAATCGTGATGACGAAAATTTTCAGGGAGTGACGTTGTCACTGAAAGAGGAGCGTGGCTCATGTTTTCTAACTCCATATAAGAAGAAGGACCTGTAAACTTGCGGAAAGCGCTGACAATCAAGACTAAGCGTTCATTCGATGGAACACGACAAATAACGCCTTAACGCACTATAACTGAATATTTTCACTTTCATTTATTCAATTAGGATCACAGTCGCGTGACTGTTCTCTTAGTCTGCAATAGGGTTATGCGGAGATGTACCTGCGTTCTGGTCGACCGACGCTACCGTAGTTAACTTGTGCTTCTAGCTCTTGGGTGCTGACCATGTATTCGAGGTAGCGTCTTGCCGTGGTGCGGCTCGCGCCGATCATGGCACCAACTTCTTCTGCATTGAGGGATTCTTCTGAATCAGAAAACACGGTGCGGATTTTATCGAGAGTGATGCCATCAATCCCTTTTGGAAGACGCTGATTGGAATTGGAAATTTCTTGTGGCGCTGCACCGGCACTTACCGCACGTTGAGGTAATAAGGTATCGACGTCGGTTTGAACCAAATCATCCATGGCATGCAATTTTTCAAGATGCGCGGCGTATTGATGAATGGCATCTTGCAGGCGTTCAAACACCAGCGGTTTAAGTATGTAATGAAATACGCCACTTCTCAGTGCTTCGCGCAAGGTATCAACTTCTTTGGCTGCTGTGATAAGAATGACATCGGTTTCGCTGTTGTTTGCCCGTAATTTGCGGAGAAGCTCGAGGCCTGTTCCATTAGGGAAGTGGTTATCAAGAAGCAGTAGTTCGGGTTTGAATACATCCACCAAATCTTCCGCGTCTTCAAGCGTATGAGCGATGCCGACAAGCTCGACGCCATCGATACGTTCAAGAAAGCGTTTTTGAATCTCTGCGATTTGAACGTCATCTTCTGCGATAACGACGCGGATGTTTTGTGCCATAGGTACTGCTGACTCCTTGCTTAGTCTCTGTTGATAGTTTAGCTCTGATTTTCAAAGGATTTAAGGGTATACCCAAACGACCTGAAGATGCAGGATTCAGCGAGATTGACTGGTGTTGTGATCGCGGCGTCCCTTTGCTGGTGTAGTCACCTCCATCAAAAAGGGACAACAAAGAGCACGGCGCCAGTCAACTCGCCCGAAGGGAGGTCATCAATGCGCCCACTTCTTCGTTAAATTCCACGGAAATAGAA
>NZ_LASY01000108.1:0-11432 GCF_000973155.1 Grimontia sp. AD028
AGTTGACTGGCGTCGTGCTCGTTGTTGTCCCTTTTTGATGGAGGTGACTACACCTGCAAAGGGACGCCGTGATCACAACACCAGTCAAACTCGCTGAATCATGCATCTTCAGGTTGTTTGGGTATAAATCAATTCTACATTGGCCCCTTCTGCCAATTCGATAATCGCTTTGTCAGACTCTTGAGCAAGGATCTGAACCGGCTTATCAGCCAATTGCGTTTTACGAATAGTGTCGCGGATCAGGCTCTTTACTGCTTCATTGTGTTTGTTGAATGTATACGGTAGCGCTTCGTCACCAAAGTCTACTGCCAGCGTGAATGCAGCAAGATTATCGACATCGATGATGATGCCGTCGAAATACGCAAGTAAAGCCTCTGCCAGCACGGCATTAGCAGGTAACTGGCATGCCAAAAGCACTTTCAGACCGTTTGCGCCCCGACAAAGCCCCTGCTCTGCCAGCAAGTCAATCATGGTTGCAGCTTCGCTGGATGTGCGAACAAAAGGAACAACAACTTCGACAGGAAGCTTCTTGTCCTGAATCGCCTTTTTAAGCACCTCGCACTCAAAAATAAATCCGGGCTTACCTGCTTTACTTGCATAGCGCGAAACACCACGCAGTCCCATCGCTGGGTTTGCTTCCTCAGGCTCTGAATCTGCGCCTTGCATTTGTTTTAACGCCAGCGCGCTTTGGTCGTTCAACATGACACGAAATGGTCGGTCAGTGTTTGCTTTGTAAGCACTTTCGAGCAAGGACACTAATTTGTCCTTCGTCGCATTACTGTCATCTAATGCTGACGGATGAGTTCCGATGGCATTGATATACAATTCACCGAGAGAGACCAGTCCAAACGACGTGTCGTGACCTTCCAGTTGAGAGGAGTTCTTAAAAACGTGGGAATAGGTTAAATCCATTTGAGACATAGCGCACCAATACTGCCTTGTAGAAACTTAAGTGCCTGTTGTGGCAAGAAAATGATGGTTTATCGACGCCGATTCTTCGCAAGCGACTGATTTTCGTCCATCCAAAGGAAAACATACCACAGAGCCCTTTTGTTACAAGAGAAATCCGAGATGAATTTTCGATTTCGGATGACCGCACAAAGCTCGGTTGTTTACGAATCTTTCCGGTCAAAACAAATGCAATAGAAAGAATAAATCGCTGAAAGACCACATCATGGCTTTTCTGACACCGATTTTTTGCTATCTTACTGCCTTCGCAAGAACACCGACGTAAGGAAGGCAGAGCCCATGCCGATTAAAACTGACGAACTAAGAACGCAACCTGTTGACACTCTGCCAACCCCAGCAGAAGTGGAAGCAGAATCCCCACTTACAGACAGTGTTGCCCAAGACATCGCCGAAGCTCGTAAGCAAGCTGAAGATATTCTTACTGGCCGCGACAACCGACTGCTTGTCGTTGTTGGTCCATGTTCTATTCATGATCCAGATGCGGGTCTGGACTACGCAAAACGCCTTAAAGTGCTGGCAGACCAACACAAAGAAACACTTCACATTGTCATGCGTACCTATTTCGAAAAACCACGCACTGTTGTGGGCTGGAAAGGCATGATCAATGACCCAGATCTCGATGGCAGCTGCAACCTTCGCAAAGGGCTGTTCAAAGCCCGTAAATTCCTACTGGATGTGAACAAGCTGGGTCTGCCTACTGCAACCGAGTTTCTGGACATGATTACCGGACAGTACATTGCAGACTTGGTAACCTGGGGAGCCATTGGCGCACGTACGACGGAATCACAAATCCACCGTGAAATGGCATCTGCGTTGTCATGCCCGGTTGGCTTTAAAAACGGCACCGATGGGAACATTAAAATTGCCATTGATGCGATTCGTTCAAGCCAAACGTCTCATCTGTTCTGCTCACCAGACAAAAATGGCGTCATGACCATCTACCGCACCAGCGGCAATCCTTATGGTCACGTTATTCTTCGTGGTGGACATCAGCCGAACTACCACAAAGCTGATGTTGAGAGTGCTGCAGCGAACTTGTCTGAAATTGGTCTGACTCCCCGCCTTGTAGTGGACTTCAGTCACGCAAACTGTGAGAAACAGCACCGTCGTCAATTAGATGTTGCTGCAGACATTTGCAACCAACTGGTCGAAGGCGACACTTTCATCGCTGGTATCATGGCGGAGAGTTTCATCGAAGAAGGTAACCAAGCCGCTGATAAAGACAGCTTGTGCGACCTTACGTATGGCAAGTCCATCACAGACCCATGTCTTGGCTGGAACGACACTGAAAAAATGCTGCAGATGCTTTCTGACGCTATTGCGAAACGTAATTCACGCTAAACAAGTGTGTGTGATAAGCTCAACCTTCAGTTAAATATCAGGAAATTACTATGCCTTCTTTTGATATCGTTTCAGAGATCGATACCGTTGAGTTGAAAAACGCCGTAGACAACGCAAAACGCGAACTGGCTACCCGTTTTGACTTCCGTAACGTAGACGCAAGCTTTGAACTCAACAAAGAAGTCGTGAAAGTCTCTGCTGAATCTGACTTTCAGGTTAACCAAATGATGGATATCCTTCGCGGTAACCTAGCCAAACGCGGTGTTGATGCCCGCGCGATGGAACCTAAAGACATGGTTCACTCAGGTAAGACTTTCTTCAGCGATGTGCATTTCAAAAACGGCATCGAAGCCGACGTTGCGAAGAAAATCGTCAAGCTGATTAAAGAGGCCAAGATTAAGGTTCAAGCTCAGATTCAGGGTGAGAAGCTTCGCGTAACCGGTAAAAAGCGTGACGACCTTCAAGCAGCAATGCAAGTTGTCCGTGAAGCTGATTTGGGTCAGCCATTCCAGTTCGATAACTTCAGAGACTAACCCAGCCTAACCAATGAAAAGCCATTTGCCTTTCGGTGAATGGCTTTTTTTTGTTGATAACGAGGACGCTTAACATGACAAACATTGTTTATATCGCGACCAGCCTTGACGGTTATATCGCAGACAAAGACGGCGGCTTAGATTGGTTACACAGCATTCCAAACCCTGAACAATCTGATTTTGGCTGGGCTCAATTTATGGCGGGTATTGATGGGCTGGTGATGGGCAGAACGACTTTCGAAACCGTCATCGGTTTTGACTGTGAATGGCCATATACCAAACCCGTGTTTGTGCTCAGCAATACCATGAAAGAAATACCTGACTCCCATAAAGATAAAGTTTTTTTGGTTTCAGGATCACTGTCGGAGATCCTTAAAAGCCTCAACGAGCAAGGTTTCAAGAATCTTTACATCGATGGCGGAAAGACGATTCAAAGCTTTCTGTCGGAAGATCTGATTGATGAACTCGTTATCACCCAAATTCCAGTATTGCTGGGCGGCGGCTCAAGGCTGTTTGGTGATCTCGAGCACAGGCAACAGTTTGAGTTGGTCAAAAGTGAAGTGCTGATTGACGCGATGGTGAAGTCTCACTTTAAACGCGTGAGATAAGCCATCCAGAAAGAGGCCTGAGCCCATTGCAGGCCTCTTTTGAGGATCGTTTCCTCACCTCACATCAATCACGCGGCTGGCTTTTTTGTATTGCACCTTCCACCCACTCCAAGACGGCAATTCCCATCGTTTAGGCCCGTCTTTCCTGGTGCCGCCGACATGATGTACCACCACAGTCCGTTTTCCCTTTAGATATTCAACATCAAGCTTCAATTCAGCAAGCGTCAGTTCCAACGGGTATTTTTCGGCAAAATCATCAAACTCCCAGGATGGAATGCCCTCGAAGACAAAATCATCACCATCAATAAGTTCAAGATCATCGACTGATTCAACGCCCAAGTCTCTTAGAGACTGCTCAAGCCAAGACAATACATCTACCTGAGGGCGATTGGCGCTATCTTGCAATGATTGATAAAGGTTCCAGTATTTCACCTCTTTCGATAAACGCTCGCCCGTTCCCTCGAGAAGTTCACCATGGATGATTTGTGTCGCCAGCGCACGAATGAGGCTTTCCCCTTGAGCCGTTTTTCTGTATTCGCCAATGACCCTTCCTGCATAAATGCGCTCGATAACATCGACCACCATGCCTTCGCTGTCATCAAAATCAGAAACGGACTCTTCACCTAACCCAGCATCAACAAGCCAACCGAACGGAACCGGTGCCATGCAGGTTGCGTACGAGGTTGTCTGTTTCACACCGCGTCCCGCCAAGTGAAACTGATCAAACACTATGGCTGCCTGAGGATCCGCAGGGAAATCACTATCTCGACTTAAAGTGACTTCATTAAAGCCGTTCCCAAAGGCTTGCTGACGTTTTTCGCGCCGGACATAGGCTAATTCTGAAGACACCGACAACACATTTTTTAGAAATGCTTCCCGATGAAACCGACTCGCGACTTCCCATTGAGGTAACTCTAATGCTTCGCGTATTGAGGCCGAGAGCCGCCTTGCCTCATCCAGCGCAACCTCATCAATATCAATGATTTCAGCGGGTTGCTCGCCACGAAGCACAGCAATTGATGTGACAACGTCACAAGAAAGGGTATTCCAACGGCGATATTCGTCCAGTGGTAGCTCGCCAGCTTTGCGCCTCCAGACTGTCATCGGTGTTTGCAATACAGCTGCGAGGTCAATCATGGCTTCGGTGTTCGATTTGCTGTCCATGCCTGAAATGAGATGGGCGAAAAGGCTATCAATCGGCAAGGGATAGAGGCGCTGACCATGCATTGTGATCTTGCCAGATTCATCAATGGCTCCCATTTCAGTCAACCTTGTTTTTGCAATGTGCATCGACTTATCTGGGAGTTTGGAGAGAAACGTCAGATCTTCCAGCCTATAGCCACAACACGCCGCCGCAAGCATGGTCTCAGTGAGGTCTTCCCTTTCCAATTCTGGTGGTGTAAAAGCCTCCAGAGGTGCATGTTCCCCGAATAACCGTTCACAATACCCAGCAGCAACTCGGCCTGCTCGTCCGGCGCGCTGTTTGGCGCTGGCTTTTGATATCGCGTGCAGAGCCAAAGCTGTGCGCCCGTTTCTCTGATGTGTGCGGCGCTCCATACCGGAGTCAATCACAGTCACTATTCCTGGAATCGTCAGTGATGTCTCGGCCACATTCGTTGCCAACACCACACGTTGATTTTCCGACTGGTGCAAAGCACGAAACCGGTCGGAGTCAGACACAGATGCATGCAAAGGGATGACGTCTGCATCCAGTGTTTTTAACATTGATTGGCACTGGCTGATTTCCTTTTTACCCGGCAGAAAAACCAACACATCTCCACCTCTCTCCAGCGCCCTTTCAACAATCGGCTTAATACGGTTCTCAATCGATTTTCCCGACGGCATATGCTGGGAGTCGAGTGCATGGTGATACGCAGTGACACCGTAACTCCTTGCGCTTGCGATAAGCACTTTGGCGTTGAAGTAGGCTTCAAGACGCTGGTTGTCAAGGGTCGCAGACGTGATGATCAAACGATGCTGATTATGCTCTACCAACAACGCAGCAAGTAAATCAGTCTCCGAGCGACGTTCGTGAAATTCATCAATCATCACCACATCAAAATCTTTCAACTTATCTTCGCTGAACCAGCGCAGCACCACGCCAGGTGTGGCAAATACCACCTCAGAGTTTTCCTGAAAGCGGTAATCAAATTTGATGGCATAGCCAACCCGTTCTCCCACTTGGCTGTTCAAGGTATCAGCGACGAATCCGGCCAAGCTGGTGCAGGCGACCCGACGAGGTTCAATCACCAATACCCGACCGAATTTTGTGGCCCACACTGGCAGGCGGGTCGATTTACCTGTTCCCGTATCCGCCTGAACGATTAGATTGGAGCCGCAGAGAATGTGTTCAACGTCTTGTTGAATGCTATCGATAGGAAGCGTGAGATTTATTCCGTCAGTCATGACTTTTGATATGTATTTCTGGTTTGTTGAGAGTGTACCCTAGTGTTTGTGTGTATGTGTCGTTTTCCACCCCTTGCGTTTGCATCAGCTCACCTTTTCCTGCTCAGTTGCTCGTTTAAAACAAAATGCGCTTGAATACCAAAGGTTAACAACACTACACTTTCACGCCTTATACTTTAGTATTAATCACCTTCTGAAAGAACAGAGTTGTCTTCTCAATGCATAATCAAAAACGTCCTCTCTATATCCCTTACGCGGGCCCAGCACTACTGGAAACGCCTCTCCTGAATAAAGGCAGTGCATTTTCTGTCGAAGAACGCATGTTCTTTAACCTTGAAGGCCTTTTGCCGGAAGCGATTGAGTCTATCGAAGAACAAGCCGAGCGTGCCTACAAGCAGTACCTCCGTTTCGAAAACGATATGGATAAACATATCTATCTTCGAAATATTCAGGACACCAACGAAACCCTGTTCTATCGACTGGTTAACAGCCATATTTCTGAGATGATGCCAATCATCTACACCCCGACGGTTGGCGCGGCATGCGAAAACTTTTCTGAGATCTACCGTCGTGGCCGTGGTTTGTTTATCTCTTACCCGAACCGCTACCGCATCGATGAAATGCTCAACAACGCTTCGCGCCACAACGTGAAAGTGATCGTTGTAACGGATGGCGAACGCATTCTGGGTCTTGGGGATCAGGGCATCGGCGGCATGGGTATTCCGATCGGTAAGCTTGCGCTATACACCGCATGTGGGGGTATCAGCCCAGCCTATACACTTCCAATTGTTCTGGATGTTGGCACCAATAACCCTCAGCGCCTTTCTGACCCTATGTATATGGGTTGGCGTCATACACGTGTGACGGGTCAAGATTACGATGATTTCATCGAAGAGTTTATTCAGGCAGTACAACTTCGTTGGCCTGATGCATTGATTCAATTTGAGGATTTCGCGCAGAAGAATGCGATGCCAATCCTTGAGCGATACAAAGACCGCGTATGTTGTTTTAACGATGACATTCAAGGTACTGCAGCCGTAACCGTTGGTTCGCTGATTGCGGCTTGTAAAGCTGCGGGCACCAAGCTTTCCGAGCAGCGCATTACCTTCCTGGGCGCAGGTTCAGCGGGTTGCGGTATCGCAGAAGCGATCATTGCGCAGATGGTGTCTGAAGGCATCACTGATGGCGAAGCGCGTGAGCGTGTATTCATGGTTGACCGCTGGGGTCTGCTGTTGGATTCCATGCCAAACCTGCTCGATTTCCAGCAGAAGCTGGTTCAGAAGTCATCTGCTATCAAAGACTGGGAACTGCAAGACCAAAATATTTCGCTACTCGATGTGGTTCAGAATGCAAAACCTACCGTTCTTATCGGTGTTTCTGGTGCGCCAGGTCTGTTCAGCGAAGAAGTCATTAAAGCGATGCACGCTAACTGCGAACGTCCTATTGTGTTCCCACTGTCCAACCCTACCAGCCGTGTCGAAGCGACGCCGTTTGATATCCTTCGCTGGACAAACGGTGAAGCACTGGTAGCAACCGGTAGCCCATTTGAGCCTGTCGTTCTGGATGGCGGCAAAACCTTTACCATTGCACAGTGCAACAACAGCTACATTTTCCCAGGCATTGGTCTGGGTGTGTTGGCAGCCGAAGCGAAGCGTGTCACTGACGAAATGCTGATGGAATCCAGCCGCGCGTTGGCTGAGTGTTCTCCACTGGCCAAGTTTGGTCGCGGCCCACTGTTGCCTGCGCTTGAAGAGATTCACTCTGTGTCCCGCCAAATTGCATTGGCAGTGGCGAAGAAAGCCATTGAGCAAGGTGTAGCGCTGGAACTGACGGAAGATGCCTTGCAAGAACGTATCGATGCCATTTTCTGGCAGCCTAAGTACCGTCAGTACAAACGCACGTCGTTCTAATCTCTCTATCTGCGCCATTTGAAACAACCTCTGCTTTTGCGGAGGTTGTTTTTGTTATTTCGCTCAATTTGGTTTAACCTGCTGTTTCTTCCGCTGATATTTAATTCCCCTTACTGTGATGTCATTGCGTAAAGCGTCTTTTGTAATCATGACTCTTGTTGTCGCCTCTCTTGTTGCTATCGCAGCAATGGATTTCTGGGTGACATTTCAGGCAAAAGACCGCATCTACAATTCGGTCGATAACACACCAAGTCGCCATATCGGTTTGGTGCTGGGTACCAGCAAGTACATCGGCAGAACACTGAACCCTTATTACACCTATCGCATTGAAGCCGCACAGGAGCTCTATCTCAGTAAAAAAGTTGAGGTGATGCTGCTCAGTGGCGACAACGCTCACCGCTCTTATAACGAACCTTGGACGATGAAACGGGACATGCTGAAAGCTGGGATCCCGGATGATCGCATCTTCCTCGACTATGCAGGCTTCCGCACGCTGGACTCCATTATTCGCGCTAAGAAGGTGTTTGATGCAGACGAATTCACCCTCGTTACCCAAGCATTCCACTGCGAGCGAGCCCTTTTCATCGCTGACTATTACGATATTGATGCTATCTGTCTGGCCGTTCCAAGCCCCGGCGGCACAGCAGGCATGAAAATCCGCGCCCGCGAAACCTTGGCGCGTGTTAAGGCTGTGTTAGACATTTATGTATTAAACGAACAACCCAAGTTCCTTGGACCAAAAGAAAGCATTCCCAACGAAACACTTTCTGACAATTAGATAACCACTGTTACTCCGCCAGTAAAGTGATGGGTAGGTTTCCACCCATTCCAAAAACATCAGCTCCCAGTTTTAAACATCCGCGCAACATCTTGTTAATCCTGTGGCTTCCGCCTCTCTCACCCTTTGGTTCTTTCAGCAATAATGCACCCACAAAGAGCGAAATGCTCGATAGCGGAAACCTTGATTCATCGTTTCCACCAAAACAAGAAAGTTGCCCTACTTATATATGAAGGAAGCCCATATGACAGCATTAACCCTTGCTTTCAAAGATTGGCTGTTTAACAGAAACAGTTTGATCCTCCTTGCAGACATTGCACTCTTTTTCATTCTGATGAATGTCTTACCGTTTGAAGAAAACGTCGTTATCGGCCTGTCCATGCTGGTCTTTATCGCTGTACTTTGGTTAACCGAAGCCCTGCATGTCAGCATCACTGCCCTGCTCGTTCCCTTGATGGCAGTCGTACTGGGTGTATTCAAAACCCCCGCCGCACTGGCAAACTTTGCCAACCCAATTATTTTCCTTTTCCTCGGAGGTTTTGCTCTGGCTGCGGCGCTTCATGTACAAAAGCTTGACCAAGCGATTGCCGATAAAGTGTTGGTATTGGCAAAAGGCCGTATGAGCGTAGCCGTGCTGATGCTGTTTGGTGTAACTGCGGGCCTTTCCATGTGGATCTCAAACACTGCAACGACAGCCATGATGCTTCCTCTGGTACTGGGTGTACTGAGCAAGGTTAACGCTAAATCTGAGCGTGGCACTTATGTTTTTGTTCTACTGGGTATTGCTTACTGTGCAAGTATCGGCGGTATCGCGACTATCGTGGGTAGCCCGCCAAACGCGATCGCTGCGGCAGAAGTTAACCTGAACTTTGCACAATGGATGAAGCTTGGCCTTCCGATCACGCTGACGCTGCTTCCTCTCACTATCGCAGTGCTTTACTTCCTGACGAAACCAAACCTAAACCACACGTTTGAACTCAACCACAAACCTATCGAATGGACGAACGGTCGTCGTCTGACACTCGCCATCTTCGCTTTCACTGCGTTCTGCTGGATTTTCAGCAAGCCAATCAACCAAATGCTAGGCGGCCTAAGCAAGTTTGACTCGCTGATTGCACTGACTGCTATCATCCTGTTGGGTGCAACCCGTGTGGTGAAATGGAAAGACATTGAGAAAACGACTGATTGGGGCATCTTGCTGCTGTTCGGTGGTGGCTTAACACTGAGTAACGTACTGAAAGCGACTGGAACCAGCGTATTCCTTGCGGAATCTCTGAGTGGTTTCTTATCAAGCGCAGGCATCTTCTTCACTCTACTGACCGTTGTTGCTTTCGTGGTGTTTCTGACTGAATTTGCAAGTAACACGGCAAGTGCGGCGCTTCTGGTGCCAGTCTTCGCCACAGTCGCTGAAGCACTGGGTGTGTCTCCGGTCGTGCTGTCAGCCTTGATTGCTGTCGCTGCTTCGTGTGCATTCATGCTGCCTGTTGCCACACCACCTAACGCGATTGTGTTCGGTTCTGGTCATATCAAACAATCAGAAATGATGCGTGCCGGTAGCTACCTGAACGTTGTCGCCATCATTGTTCTCGCTATGTTTGCCTGGATGTTCTGGTAATTAGAACAAGCCACCGTAAACCATCCCCCTAAGTGGCCTTCGGGCCACTTTTTTGTTTTAAATCACTTCCTGCTAACACTCGTTTGTTTCAACCCTGTAACGGGAGTAAACTGCTTTTATTATTACGAGAAAAAGAGAAACTCATGCCATTTGCAGAAATTACTGGCTGGGGAAAGTGTTTACCTCAGGCAGAACTTACTAACAACGACCTCAGCACCTTCATCGAAACTTCCGACGAATGGATTTCAAGCAGAACCGGCATCAGTAGCCGCCGCATTAGCCACGTAAATACATCTGATATGGCCGCCGTCGCTGGCAAACATGCGCTGGCAGCGGCAGGCATTGAAGGCAAAGACCTCGACCTGATTATCGTCGCCACTTGCTCTCCTGACACCCTGATCCCAAACATTGCTTCTAAAGTACAGCTTGAACTAGGTGCCAAAAAAGCCGCAGCTTTTGACCTTAACGCAGCGTGTACCGGCTTTTTGTATTCACTTGAAACCGCTACCCGCATGATTCAATCAGGCAACTATCAGCATGCACTAGTGATTGGTGCAGAACGCCTGACCTGGTACCTCGACTGGAGCAAACGAGATACGGCCGTACTGTTTGGTGATGGCGCTGGTGCTGTCATCCTCAGCAAAACGGATAGAGAAGTCGGCTTACTCGACGCACAACTCGGCTGTGATTCAGAAGGTCGTGATGTGTTAGCCATCCCAGAGTTTGGTACGGCGATGCCGCGCTTCGAACAAGACAATGGTTATTTTGATTTCAATTTTGTTGGGCGTGAAATTTTTAAGCGCGCGGTAAAAGGTATGGGGTCGGCTGCTGGTACAGTGCTTTCACGTTCGAGCATGACGCCGGAAGATATCAATGTTGTTATTCCGCACCAAGCTAACAAACGCATTATCGAAGCGCTGTGCGATCATGCAAAGATCCCGCTAGAGAAAGCATTTATCAACATCCACAAGTACGGCAACACTTCTGCGGCAACCATTCCAATCGCGCTTTGTGAAGCAGTGGAAGAAGGCCGAGTTCAGCCAAACAATACCTTGCTGATGGCCGCTTTCGGTGCTGGCCTGACTTGGGGGGCTGGTGTACTTCGCTGGGGTGACCGTGTGACGCCTATCAGCCAATCAGATGCTGCGCTTCCAGAACCCGAAACCAACGCATTGGGATTGCTGGAAGAGGCTATCGCGCTCTGTAAAGCGAACGCTGAAAAGTAAGAATCACTGATTACATAATACCCAAACGACCTGAAGATGCTTGAGT
>NZ_LASY01000109.1:0-1451 GCF_000973155.1 Grimontia sp. AD028
GGAGATGTGTATAAGAGACAGGCCCTAATGCCGATCAGTTAAGCAATAAATGATCGGTTGAACGATCCTTATAGGCTGTCAAAATCCGAGTGTTTCTATGCACTCGGATTTCTTTATGTTCTTAAGGCAAGCCCTCGACCGAATACACCAATTCTCTGCTGACCAACTCAATGGGCTCTCAGATCTCCTTTGCCCCTCACTGATTAATCAATGCCTTGAAGACACGGGCGTCGCCACGATTCGTAAGCGTCGACTCCCCATGGAACTGATGGTGTGGAGCGTGGTGGGAATGTCTCTTTATCGGCATCTATCGATGAGCAAGGTGGTCTCTCAGCTCGATATATTACTTCCGGGTAAGAAGCCTTTTGTTGCGCCGAGCGCGGTGATTCATGCCCGTAAGAAACTAGGACATGAACCAGTAGAAGCGGTGTTCAACCAAACTCAGCAATTGTGGCATGAGAAAACCCCGCATCCCGATTGGTACGGGCTCACTTTGCATGCCGTCGATGGCGTGGTTTGGCGAACACCTGATACGACTGACAATGATAAGGCTTTTAGTCGAACAGGTAATAAAACAACGACGTCAGACTATCCTCAAGTTCGCATGGTCTGCCACATGGAATTGACGAGCCATCTGCTCAACAGTGCCGCCTTTGACTCCGTCTCGGTCAGTGAGATTGACCTCACCGCTCAGCTTATCGACAAAGTTCCGGACAATAGCCTCACTCTGTTTGACAAAGGCTTCTATGCATTGGGACTTCTCCATCGTTGGCAAAGCCAAGGAGAGGAAAGACATTGGCTAATTCCCCTGCGTAAAGGGGCGCAATATAAGGTGTTAAGAAAACTGGGACGCGGTCAGGAGCTGATTGAGCTCTCACTGACATCTCAAGCGAAAAAGAAGTGGGCAGATGCGCCGGATACACTGGAAGCCAGACTCATTACCACCAAGGTGAAAGGGAAAGAAGTCAAACTGCTGACTTCCATGACCGACCCTAAGCGTTACATAGGAGCAGATATTGCAGAGCTCTACAGTCATCGCTGGGAAATCGAATTAGGCTACAGAGAGATGAAACAGTCCATGCTTCAAAATAGCCTGACGCTAAGAAGTAAAACGCCGGCTTTAGTCAAACAGGAGCTTTGGGGAATGCTGCTCGCCTATAACCTGCTGCGTTTTATGATGTGCCAGATGGCGTATTCCTTGAATACGGTGATGCCATACCAAATAGGCTTTAAGCAGGCATCGATATTTTTAGTCAGTCAGTTGCAGATGCTTCCGGCTGTTGCGCCCGGCAGATACCCAGAAGTGCTTAGATATATCCTCGATATGGCAGAGAGCTTTGTGCTTCCAGAGAGGCGGGAGAGGACATATCCCAGAGCAGTAAAGAAAAGGCCCAGTCGCTATGCGACTAGGCCTTCTAGAAAGCGTCATTCAGCTTAATTCACATGCATTA
>NZ_LASY01000011.1:0-44539 GCF_000973155.1 Grimontia sp. AD028
TGGTAACACAATCCTTGCATCACCTGCTCTTCCTGAGCTGCCAAGTTCCGTGGCGTTAGTTCCTGTTCCGTGTGTCAGTATCCTTCCGACACCGCAAAGACTACGCGAAACAGTTTCCTAAGCAACCCACCCAAGCCAGACTGCAGTCACAAAATTACTCCCTCAGCAAAACGTGAATAGTAACTTATTGTTTTTAAATCCTTTAATAAAAAGAAAAAAGACATTTCCTCGTAAGAAAACAGGATAGTCCTACCGATTTGTAAGAGATCTCTCACAAGCGATTGAGACCGGATTGAACACGAGCTTCTATACTTTCGAAACACTAAAAAGTCGTTGGGCCGATGGAGGAAACATTGATGGAAGTGTTTAACCACAATCTTGAAAACCTGTTTCAGCAATTAGGGCTCCCCTCTGATAGAGAAGCTATCAACTCCTTTATTGCTGATCACCATTTAGAATCAGGTGAAGACCTAACCTCAGCTGCTTTTTGGTCTGCGAGTCAAAAACAGTTTCTCGAAGAGGCAAAGTTGCAGGATGCCGATTGGGTTGAGCAAATTGACACTCTCGATACTTTATTGCGTAAAGACTGAAGTTGCGGTATTCATTGCCCTCTCCACGGATTTTGAAAAGATGTTAGGGAAGAGACAATGAGTACAGATTTTACCCCTTTGCTCGAGCAAGCCATTCAATCTTTGGTGAGTGAGGGGAAAGAGCCGACTGTCGCGTTAATTAAAAGTCGTCTCACCAGCCCGGTGCCCATGCCGCTTATCATCAGCGCGCTACAGCGTTGGAAGAAAAGCGGCACAGTGCCAAAAGTCGAGCTGGTGAAAAAGGATGACAGTGCGGAAGCCCGCATTAAAGATTTAGAAGAGCGGGTGAAGGCACTGACAGAACGTCTTGAAGCCCTTGAGCAACGCCTTCCTTAAATGGTTTAAAGTGGGATTACTGAAAATCCCACGATAAGTTCGATACCAACCGACAATCGTCGCATTTGAAGTGGAATACATCGTGCAGTGGTGACTCAAGTAACCAGTCGCCACCGCATTTTGGGCATTTCCGAGTCAACTCCGATTCCGCATCCTTCCCGCCAACACGGTACTGATAGTAATAGGTGGGCACTTTGGTCAGATACTCGATACGTCCGCGAATGTCCCAG
Source organism: Grimontia sp. AD028 (assembly GCF_000973155.1). Classification (NCBI taxonomy): domain Bacteria; kingdom Pseudomonadati; phylum Pseudomonadota; class Gammaproteobacteria; order Vibrionales; family Vibrionaceae; genus Grimontia; species Grimontia sp. AD028. Next base: position 1,157 of record NZ_LASY01000011.1, read on the forward strand.
CCTTTTCGAAACAGCAGACTCTCTACGTCCTGAATTTCCGCCAGCGCGGCGTGTTCAGCTTTGAACGCCCCAGCCATCTGAATTTCATCGCACGCTTGCCATTCAGTTTGCCACTTTACTTCCGCTTTATGATCGCCGTTAAAGGTCGCAGGGATGTGGTAAAGCGGTATGGGCAATAAGGTTTCACCGCAACGCAACGGTGAACAGGTATGAACATAAGTGGTGTACATCACCTGCCAGCTGCGCTCAATCTCTGGTGCGCTCTCTTCAGAATTGATATCACGCCCTAACACCTTCACCTTGGGTGACAAAAGACTCGCATCCGCCAGTTGGCTCAACTTCTGTTTAACCTGTGGGCTATTGTTCTTAGGGTTCAGACTATCTTTTTCAGGACAAACAGCTCGGACATGGAATTGCCCATCGCCCAGTACCATCGGAAATTCTCGCCCCAGCACCTGACCATTGTAGCGAAGGGCATCCATCAGGCCATTTACTGCGCGGTCTACCGCAGAAATGGTTGTATCGTCGAAGCACTCAAACGTCAATTCAACCACATACATAGACGATTATACCTCTGGCTCTAACTGCTCTAGAAACGCTTCAATGTTGGGTGCCAGCACCATTCGCTGTTTGGTGCCAATACGCTCCTTGATCACTTCACCGCTGACGTTACAAATCGAAACCACATCCAGTTCATCATCCGTCGCCGCAATAAAGATGGTCGGGTTGTGTTTAAGGCGTTTTTGCATCAGAAGATGGCCCAGCATGTTCTCTTGAAGACGCGGTAAGTCTTCTTCGCTCCACACTTGGATGAGCTCCAGAGAGTGTCCGTCAAACCTTGCCGTCATATCACCGCAATACTGTCCCGCATAAAACGACTTAATGTCCTCATGCAGCGAAATACCAATGCCTTCTTCAACATTGGAGAAATCCGCCAGCTCTTTACGTTGAACCGGTTGCCAAATCACCACCTCGTCAGTTTCCTGCACCACACAAGGCGATTCCAGGCCAAGATAGGCGTCGCTTTGTGGCTTAGAACCGTGTTTCTTGTGCCAGGCGTCCACAAAGCGCTCACTGAAAGACCAAAGCGCACGGGAGACAGAGTGATTCATTAGCAAGATTCCTCAAGATTCAGTAAACTTTGCGCATTCTAATCGATCCGTGGCAAAACCGTATGAGCAAATATCAAGATGCAAAAGAACTTGCTGGCCTGACGTTGGGTCAGAAAACGGACTATCAGGAGCATTATGCCCCTGAGCTGCTGCAACCCGTACCACGAAGCCTTAACCGCGATGACCTTGATTTGGGCGATTCGCTGCCATTTACCGGGTACGATATCTGGACGCTCTACGAACTGTCTTGGCTGAACAAAAAAGGGGTACCGCAGGTGGCGATTGGTGAAGTTCGCCTGCCAGCCACGACGCCAAACCTGATTGAATCCAAGTCTTTCAAGCTTTATCTGAACAGTTTTAACCAAACCAAGTTTGAAAGCTGGCAGGAAGTGGTAGACGCGCTGGCGAAAGACCTATCAGCGTGTGCGGGTGCTGATGTGGACGTAACACTTTCCCCTCTGGAAGAGTTCACCAATACCCCAGTGATTGCATTTGGTGGCGAGAACATTGACGAGCAAGATATCGAAATCGACAACTATGAGTTCGATTCATCACTGCTCGAAGGCGCGGCTGAAGGGCCAGTAGTGACTGAAACCCTGAACAGTAATCTGTTGAAGTCTAACTGCCTGATCACCAGCCAGCCAGATTGGGGCTCTGTACGCATTGCTTATAAAGGTAAGCGCATCGACCGTGAAAAATTGCTGCGCTACATTGTGTCATTCCGCCGCCATAATGAGTTCCATGAGCAGTGTGTTGAGCGCATCTTCACTGATCTGATGAAGTACTGCCAACCAGAGCTTTTGACCGTTTATGCACGTTACACCCGTCGTGGTGGCCTAGACATCAACCCATACCGTACTAATATGGGTAAAACGCCAAGCGAAAACAATCGATTGGCGCGTCAATAACCTCGCGAGCAGGCTCTGACTTCAGAGCCTGTTTTTCTTTATCCGATGAGGGTCTGTAGACCCGGAAACGACATTAATCTGCCATGCGATTCTTGCTAGCCGCACTGTTTTCTTTCTCTTTGTTCTTTAGTGTCTATGCCGATGCCAAACTCTATTCCACGCCGATTTTGGCGGAAGCAGAAGCATTGATCCCCACCGCACCAGAGAAAGCGCTGGCCGTCACAGAACGCTACCTGTTGCAACGCCGTTTGGCCGAATCGACTAATCGTCCCCACAGTAACAATGAATCCGACCGCTCTATCCGCACGCCGTTGAACACAGTGCACGCCTACCTTATCACCGCCAAAGCACACAGCGCCCTTGGCAATCAGGAAGCTGCATGGCAGGCATTGGATAACGCAAAAAGCACGGTCGAAGGACACGGCATGAAACAAGCCAAGCTTGAAATCATGCTCACGCAGGCCAGCATACTCTATTATCTCGATGATAAACCCGACGACGCTGTCGCCCTCTTACAAGCGCTGCTGAACACTATCGCTGACCAAAAAGGTCCGAAAACGACTGGCGTTGAGCGAATCGATTTCGAAGCCAAACTACTCAACGCGATGATCACCACCAGCGACGAGACAGAAGCAGAAAGCCTTGCGCAGTTTTCTCAGGTGGAACAGGCTTTGGGTGAGCAGCCAGATCTGGAACAGAAGGTGCGTTACCAAATTGCCATTGGCAATTATTACCTTGGGATTGAGTCTTACGAGCGTGCGCTTTCTGAGCTTCTCAGCGCGTACTGGCTTGCCAGCGAAAATGACTTTGCTTCGCAGATTGCCAGTGCCAGTCTTTCCTTGACCAAACTCTACCAGCAGCAAGGTGCAATGGATAAAGCGTTGCAACACGCTAATCAGGCCGCTGAATTCTACGAACAATACGATCTGAGCCGCGGACTGTCCGAAACCCAAACCCTTCTGGCCAACATATACAGCCAACAGGGTCGCTACAACTTCGCACTGGTCCATTACTTCAACGCACTGGACCTGGAAAACTTGCTCTCCAGAGCAACGAACATTGCCGATATCAACGTCTCGATAGCACGAACCTACCTCAAGCTACTGCGCTTTGGTCAAGCAGAGGAATACGCGACCCGCGCCATCAAGGTGGCCAGTGAACACGAATTAAACCTGCCACTGGCACAGGCTCTCATCCTCAAAGGTGAGTTGGCGGTGAAAAACAAAGAGCCTGATGTTGCTATCGATGCGCTGAAACAGGCAATGACAAACGCAGAAGCATTGAAAAACCGGGGACTGATGATCGAATGCCTAGCCCGTCTATCGCAGGCTTATGAGCAAAAAGGCGATTTCAAGCAGGCACTGAACATCCAACGCCGCTTCGACATGCTCGAAAAACGCAATGAAAGCCAAAAGCAGATACTCGAAGCGGAATCGTTCAAACATCGTCAGCGTGTGATTGAACGCCAACTGCAGCTTGAAGATATGCAGCGAAAACAGGCGGCCGACGAAGAAATCATTGTCGAACAGAAGAAAATCAACCTGTTTCTGTTGGGGGGGCTGGCCGTGCTGTTGCTGGTTCTGGTGCTGCGACATCGTGCTGCGAATCTTCGCCAGCATCAGCTGGAAGACCTGCAAAAAGAGCTCTACACCCACCCAAGAAGTGGGCTCAGAAACCTGCGTATGCTGAACGACAGACTCTCAAATTCTCTGGCGAAAAGCAGTGCTCACTTCGAACAATGGTATCTCGGCGAGATGATCCATGAGCCCTTGAGCGACAAACTCAGCTTCGCGATGTTTGAAGTACCGTTCCTTAAGGTGGTTTATCTTCAACACGGTTACCACCAAGGGTTAGAGCTAGAACGAAAACTCGGGGACTACCTGCAATCCCATATCGAGAAGCCAACGCGCCTTTATCACTTCTCTGACGCCATGTTCATTTACATTGAGCCAAATGCAGAAACGCTGAATGAACCTGAAAAGCTGGCCGGAAAAATCCAGTCGCTCATTGATGATTTTGTCCAAGAAAGCAGACTGGAAGACGTCGATGACCGTCTTCGTATCGGTATGGCGGATTACCCCTTCCTGCCACGCGCTTTTACCTCAATAAACGACAAGGAATTGATAGACATCCTACTGATGGCAACGAGTGCAGCACGTCAGGCCAGTAAACTCGAACACACCAGCCAATGGGTGCATTTAAGCGCCATAGATTCGACACCTGCCGCCTGTTTTGCTGACAACAATGTTCGTCAGGCTTGTCTGGACGGCATCAACACAGGTCTTATCAAGGTCAAAACTTCGGCACTCAGCGGAATTAACTGGCAGACGGTTCACGAATCTGATAAAAACTGACGCCAATCTATTGATAGCCCTAGTAATAAACCGTTATAGCTAACCGTTGCCCACATGTAATGGTGAAATAGTAACTTCTCTTGCAGACTTTTTTCGTGCTGCATTGAAGTTCGGAGATGTAGTCGCGTTTTATGTCCAACTTCTCGTCAGATGACGATGTCATTCTATTGAAAGAAAAGTTGCAGCAATCCCAGCTGGTTTTCCGTGATTTAGCCCTTAAATCGCGGCGCGAAGCGACGATCCTGAAACGTCTCATTTCACGATTAATTGCAGCCTCCCAGGCTCATGATGACCCTCTTCTCAACGAGCGCCTCTCACAAATCCGACGTGAGCTTGACTCTCAGGAAGATGTCAGTAGATTGATCCCGCAACTTGCATTGGTAGAGCGCATGGTCAACAGACACAATCAGGCAACGGAACGTGCCAAAGATTCACTGGAATGCCAATTCCAGCAAAGCGGGGAAACGCTTAAGTGTCTGCCCGGCTTGCCTGCGCAATTAAAACGCGACCTGCGTACTCTGTTGACCAGTCCTGCCGCAGAACAAAAAGGCAGCACTGAAAAAATTGTGGCACTGCTTCAGCTCTATGAACGCGCCCTCAAATTACTTTCTCTGCCATCCAACGGCCTCAGTGCCCGCGATCTGCTGAACATCGATCGCATCAACCAGCTATGCAGCGAACTCCAACACCTGATCACCGAACTCGACTTTGACGGCGAAGTTGGTGACCGCTTGTTGGATATCCGTAGCCGCTTGTTGCTATCACCGGATGCACAGACCCTGCTTGAACTCACTCTGGAATCTGTTCAGCTGATCCTCGATGGAACGCGCAATGAGCGCAAAGCGTCTCAAGCGTTTCTTTCCCAGCTCAATGAGGATTTGTCGATTCTGCAGCGCCACAATGGCCGATCAATCGACAGCTCGCAGGCCATTGCTACCCAGCGCAGTTCGCTCAATGAAGAACTGACAGCGTCGGTGGATTCGATTCATACCCATCTTCAAGACGCAGAATCACTGGAAGAGCTACGCCCTAATCTGTCACAGGTCGCCGTCAACCTTGCTTCTCTTGTCGCTCGTAACCGCGAGTTGGAAGAACGAGAGCAACAGTTGATGGAGCAGCTGCAGCACAACGAGCAAAAGCTGGAAGCGCTGTATCAACAAACCATGGATTACCGTCGCCGCCTTGGTGATCAGGAGCGCAAGCTGCTGCTTGACCCTCTCACCAAGGTGTATAACCGTGCCGCGCTCGATGACCGCCTGGAACATGAATACCGTTGCTGGATTCGCTACCAAACGCCTTTCTGTCTGGCGATGATCGATATTGACCATTTCAAGAGCGTGAATGACCAGTACGGCCATTTGGTCGGTGACAAAGTGCTGAAAGTGGTTGCCCGCACCATTCACCAATGCCTGCGTGATACAGACTTTATTGCGCGGTTTGGCGGTGAAGAGTTTGTGGTCCTGCTACCGGATGCGGATGAAGAAACCCGCAAAGCCCTTCTGAACAATGTTCGCGAAACGGTTTCACGTTTGCCCTTCAAATTCAAAGACACCCGCCTGACCATCACGGTTTCTATCGGTGGCAGTCTTTTCAAAGACAATGACAGCACAGTGGAAGTACTGGAACGTGCTGATAACGCCCTGTACAACGCCAAACACAACGGTCGCAACAAGCTGGTCTGGGCTTAACCCTCAAGCAATCAATCACCTACCCCCTTTTCTTACCCTACAGCGTTTTGGTTTTTTAATACCTGAACTGGATAAACCGCTTTTCTGTGTGTATGGTTAATTAACACACTGATTTTTAAACCATTGAAAATAAATTCTGATAAAAACGAAATGGTGTCACCTACACCCTCCCTCTAATACAGTGTGTTTTCTCTACACAGGAGGTGATTATGATCACTCACATCAGCCCAGTCGGGGCCATGGATCTTCTTTCCCAGCTTGAAGTAGACAGACTGAAAGACACTGCTAAAAGCGACCTTTATCGCCTGTATCGCAACTGTTCGTTAGCGGTGCTGAATTCCGGCAGCCACACAGACAGCTCCAAAGAGTTGCTGGAACAATATAAGTCTTTTGACATCCGCGTGATGCGCCGCGAGCGTGGCGTGAAGCTAGAGCTGATTAATCCGCCTGAACATGCCTTCGTTGACGGCCGCATCATTCGTGGTATTCAAGAGCACATGTTCTCGGTGTTGCGCGACATCATTCACGTTAACGTCCAGCTTGAGCATGCCAAAGTGTTCAACCTGACCAATTCAAATCATGTGACCAACCTGATTTTCGATATTCTCCGGAATGCCAAAACCCTGGTGCCGGGGAAAGATCCGAACCTGGTGGTGTGTTGGGGCGGTCACTCAATTAATCCGATCGAGTACCAATACACCCGCGAGGTCGGTCACGAACTTGGTTTACGCGAACTCAACATCTGCACCGGTTGTGGACCCGGCGCGATGGAAGGCCCTATGAAAGGGGCGGCCATTGGCCATGCAAAACAACGCGTCAAAGGCAGTCGATTCCTTGGTTTGACAGAGCCTTCCATCATTGCTGCTGAACCACCCAATCCAATTGTGAATGAACTGGTGATCCTGCCGGATATCGAAAAACGTCTTGAAGCCTTTGTGCGTGTTGGGCATGGCATCATTATCTTCCCGGGTGGTGCGGGTACCGCTGAAGAGCTACTGTATCTTCTTGGCATCTTGATGCACCCAGACAATGCTGATCAACCTATGCCTGTGGTTCTGACAGGACCAAAAGAAAGCGCCAATTACTTCCGCGTTATTGATGAGTTCATCCGTGATGTGATTGGTGAGGAGGCCACCAAGTACTACCAAATCGTCATCGGCGATCCGGCAAAAGCGGCGCGTATCATCAAGCAAGGTATGCCTGCGGTAAAAGAGCACCGCCAATCAACGGGTGATGCCTACTCATTTAACTGGTCACTGAAAATTGCGCCTGAATTCCAACTGCCGTTCGAGCCGACCCATGAAAACATGGCAAACCTCGACCTGCACATGAATCAGCGTCCAGAACTGCTGGCTTCGGCGCTTCGCCAAGCCTTCTCAGGCATTGTTGCTGGTAACGTGAAAGAGGAAGGTATCAGGGAAATTGAGCGTAATGGCCCGTTCAAAATCAATGGCGATGCTGTGCTGATGAAGAAGATGGACAAGCTCCTTCGCGGATTTGTAGAGCAGCAACGCATGAAGCTGCCTGGCTCAGAATATATTCCCTGTTACGAGATCGTTCAGGGCTCTGATGGGCGATAGGCTTTCATTTATCTCTCAAGCAATTAGAATGGCCCCAACGGGCCATTTTTATTTGGGTAATCCATGTCAATTCATCTTGTCATCATTGATGCCATGAACCTCATCCGCCGGGTGCACGCTGCGCAGCCAGATCCGGAAGATATCGCCTCGACGATTCAAGTCTGCAACCGCGCTTTGACCAAGATTATCCGCTCTTCAGAACCTACCCACATTGTCGCTGTGTTCGACCATACGGAGCAGGACAGAGGCTGGCGGGCTGAGCTGGTCCCCGAATACAAGCAAGGCCGCAAACCCATGCCAGAAGCTCTGCAAGCTGGACTGGATAAGATTCAGGATGCGCTTTGGGATATGGGTATTGATTCGCTGCTTTCGTCCGGCGATGAAGCGGACGACATGATTGCGACACTCGCGGTCAAAGTGGCCAGCCACGACGGTCAAGTCACCATAGTGTCAACCGACAAAGGCTATTGCCAGTTACTACAACCAACGCTGCGCATACGCGATTATTTTCAGCAACGCTGGCTCGACAGTCCGTTTATTGAAAAAGAGTTTGCCGTTCAGCCTCAGCAACTGACCGATTACTGGGGGCTGACGGGCATTAGCTCTAGCGGTGTTTCTGGTGTACCGGGCATTGGCCCTAAAACCGCTGCAACCCTCCTGCAGCGTTATGGCAACTTGGAACAACTTTATGCCGCTGAAGATGTTGAGCCCAAATGGCAGAAAAAGTTAGACGGGACAAAAGAACTGGCACTTCGCTGTAAGCAAGTTGCGACGTTGAAAACAGATATAACGCTGGGTTTTAACCTTCAGGATATCCGCTACACCGCCCCCTAACTCTTGCAAAGCTCAAATGCGAGAAGGCAGCCGATTGGCTGCCTTCTTGTTATTTCAGTACACGAATATGAACCGTGATTTCTTCCCGGTCGTGATAAAGATGCTTCGCCTGCATCTCAAATTTCACACCGTTTTCAATCAGGAACTTTTTCAGATTCTGTAGATCGTCTTTCACTTGCTCGAAGCGGCGATTCATCGGCAATTTAAGGTTAAAGATGGTCTCTTTCGCCCAGCCTTCAATCAGCCACTCACCCATCAATTGTGCCACACGGTAAGGCTTTTCAATCATGTCACACACCAACCAGGTCACGTTCTTACGTGGTGGCTCGAACTTAAAGCCGTCAGCAGCATGGTATTTCACCTGGCCGGTTTCCATCAGGCTTTCCGCCATCGCACCGTTATCCACCGCGTGAACGAACATTGAGCGCTTCACCAATTGATACGTCCAGCCACCCGGACAAGCGCCAAGGTCAACCGCCCACATTCCCGGTGCCAATCGTTCATCCCACTCTTCACGAGGAATAAATGCGTGGAAGGCTTCTTCCAGCTTTAACGTCGAACGGCTTGGCGCATCCGTTGGGAACTTCAAACGATGGATACCCATGTAGTGTGGTGAGTTGTTATTCGACAGTGAGTAGCCGACGAAACAGCAGCCCGGCGCAGTGAAACACACATGCAGCACTGGCTTTTTCGGGTTGTCTTTTGCCAGCAATACGCCACGTTTACGCAGCGCCTGACGCAATGGCACAGTAAATTTTCGGCAGAATTTCAGTAACTCTTTTGCCTGCGCGGTATCTGGTGTTTCCACACGGATATCACCGCATTTTGGCAGTTCCCCGCCGAGCGCCAGAATCGGAGAAATACGGTCACCCGGATCCAAATCGTTCAGGGTATCCACTACCGCAATCATCTGACGCGCAAAAATCAGTGAGGTCAGCGGCAGCGTCTGAAGCAGTTTTTCTGCATCGCCTTGCTGGTAACACTCAAACAGCACGTAGCCAGTGTTTTTTTCCACACGTGGAAAACCGTACACTTCGACTCCTGTCGCTTTGTCCTGAATCTCACCCGCACACTCTTTTTCAAAGCCCTGGCGGCAATACAATAAAATCTGGTTCATCTCGGGCCTGTTACCTATAAAAATGACGCGACATTATGATGAAGCAAGGTGCTGAACTCAAGCTTTGCGCCAGAGTGTTACCGCAGCGAGAAGCCATCCCACCAAGAAGCTGGTGCCGCCAAGTGGCGTGATAGGCCAAAGCCATCGCCAATCTGTCAGCGCCAAACCATACAAGCTGCCACTAAAACAAAGCATGCCGATGGCAATAAACCCGCAAGCAAGCGAAAGCATACGCTGTGGCTGGATATGATTCCAAAAACCCAAGGCGATTAATGCCAGCGCATGCCAGAACTGATACTGCACACCTTTTTCGATAATAGATAGCTCATAGGCGGGAAGCTGCGCTTTTAAGGCGTGAGCTGCAAACGCCCCGAGTGCCACTGCAATACCCGCGAAGATACAGCCAAGTGAAGCGTATTGGCGGCCATTCATTAGCACACCTCTTTGATAAACGCCGCGATGTGATCAGCTGCCATCTGACGGTTACCGGTTTCGGTGTGGCCCGATGCTTTTCGCGGTTTAAAACTGTGGTCACCATCAGGAATGAACGTCAGGGTGACCTTATCTGACAATGGGTAGCCCTCCAGCTCAGCGCGGTTACCGAAAGTGTCACGCTCCCCCTGCAAGATCAGTGTGGAAAGTGACAAATCGGCAAGATGCTCGCCCTTGTCTTTTTCTGGCTTACCTGGTGGGTGAAAAGGAAAGCCTAAACAAGTTACGCCTTTCACCCCCTCGACATCAGCGAGGTGACTCGCCATTCGCCCCCCCATGGACTTTCCGCCAATGACCGTTTTCTCTGTGCTATATTCCGCAATCACTTCTTTGAATGCTTCCAGCAGTTTGGGCGCGCGGTCTGGCGGACGCTTCTTACCATCTTCAGCGCGTCTGACCATATAAGGGAAGTTAAAACGCACAACACGAATGCCATAAGCGGCAATCATTCCAGCGACTTCCTCCATGAAGTCGTGCTCCATGCCTGCTCCGGCACCATGTGCAAAAATAAACGTACGTTCAGCCGACGCCGGACCATCAATCAACACACTCTTTTCCGAAAACTCACTCATGCAGAAATACTCTCCTGTTCGGCAGCAGCTTTCGCCAATACCCATTCCCTAAATGCTGCGATACGGCCTGAATCCGCATCTTTTTGTTGGCTGACAAGATAAAACGCATTTTTACTCATCAAGAAATGCTCAAACGGGCACACCAGTCTGCCAGATTCCAACTCCGGCTGTGCAAGTACATTGTTACTCAATGCGATGCCCTGCCCCAGTGCAGCAGCCTGAAGCACCATGGTGGAGTGACTAAAAATCGGGCCATAATTTAGATTAATGTCACTAATCTGATAGTACTTGGCGTAAGTCTTCCAGTCCTTTCTTGTTCTGTCATGAAGCAAAGTGTGATGCTTCAAATCTTCGAGACTATGGAGTGGCTTAGGCCCATTGAGCACTGCTGGGCTACACACTGGCAGCAGAAACTCCGGATAGAGCTCATCACAGCGCAGTCCAGGCCAATTTCCTCTTCCATAATAAATTGCTACATCGACATCGTCCGTCAGGGAGCCATCTTCCATGTCTACCGCTTTAATGCGCACATCAATTTCTGGGTGTTGTTGGTTAAAGTCCGCCAAGCGGGGGACCAGCCACTGAATCGCAAAACTTGGCGGTAAACTGATGGTCAGAGCCCCTTTCGCCCCTCGCTCTAACACCCTATCCGTGGCATCCGCTAAAGAAGTGAATATATCTTTTATATCAAGGAAATAACTTTGCCCCTCTTCCGTTAACAGGAGGGAGCGGTTACGACGTCGGAACAGCTTTAAACCAAGGAACTCTTCCAGCGCTTTTATCTGATGGCTCACGGCAGCTTGAGTCACAAACAGCTCTTCAGCGGCACGGGTAAAGCTCAAATGACGGGCTGCGGCTTCAAACACACGGAGCGAATTGAGAGGGGGAAGACGTCGGGCCATGGTGCGTCCTTAACATATAAGTTTTTCTAATGAACAGTATTATAAAATGTCGATTGTTCTGGCTCCAGAGAAAACCTATAGTTTGCGCGCACCACGGGATTCTCGTTCCCTACGTACGACAGATTTTGTGGTTGCGATGTTGTGTTTGCATATTTCGGCATCGCCGAAATTCGGTAGAGATATCTACCTTTCATACTCGCTGTATTTTTTGAATCCTATCAATCAAAAAATTTGTCGTAGCACTGAGCAGATTGCCCGGTGCTTTTTTTTGCCCTTCGTTTCGACTTGAAACCATTTCACATCCATTACTTTCTCTTGAGTTAATATGACGAAAAAGCGATCATTCGCCTCCATTAACTGAGTCAGTGAAGCGAAACCGAAACCATGACCAACCGCCCTTTTGATGTAGATATCATCCGACGCGATTTCCCATCGCTGGATCAGCACATCCATAGCCAGCCACTGGTTTATCTGGACAGTGCAGCCACGTCGCAAAAACCACGGGCGGTGATCGAGAGCATTAGCCAATACTACTCGGGTGCCAACGCCAACGTGCATCGCGGTTCCCACTCACTAACGGCTTCAGCAACTAACCGCTTTGAAGCGGCGCGTCAAACTGTCGCAGATTTCCTGAATGCCCCTGTTGAAGGTATTGTCTGGACCCGTGGCGCGACAGAAGCCTTAAATCTTATCGCGCAAAGTTATGCCCGCCAGAACCTGAAGCCGGGCGATGAAATCATCGTGACCGAAATGGAACACCACGCCAATATTGTTCCCTGGCAGTTAGTCGCCGAACAAACGGGCGCAAAAGTGGTGAAATGGCCTGTTAATCCCAATACCTGCCAATTAGAACTGACCGCGTTAGATAACCTGCTGAACACCAAAACCCGCATGGTGTGCATTGCGCATATCAGCAATGTGACAGGCACCAGAAACCCGATAGAGGCGGTTATCGAAAAGGCTCATCAGTCAGGTGCAGTAGTCGTGGTTGATGGCGCGCAGGCAGTGGTACATGAGAATATTGATGTGACAGCGATGAACGCAGACTTCTATGTTTTTTCCGGTCATAAGCTGTTTGCTCCAGCAGGTATAGGAGCGCTATACGGCAAGCCTTCACTGCTCGAAGCGATGCCTCCGTGGCATGGTGGTGGGAAAATGGTCGAGAAGGTCAGTTTTTCCGGCACCCTGTATGCCGAGTCGCCTGCGAAGTTTGAGGCTGGCACTCCCAACGTTGCAGGCGCCATAGCGCTCGGTGAGGCCATTCACTGGTTTGGCAATATTAACCACAAAGGTGCAGAAGCTCATATCGGCACACTTCAGAGCTTACTGGTTGAAGGCATCCAACACATTGAGGATGTACGCATTATCGGGTTACAACGCGGAGCCAGTGTCGTCGCCTTTACTGTCGATGGCGTTCATCACTCCGACATTGCCACCTTGTTGGATCAACAGGGTATTGCGGTGCGATCAGGACATCATTGCGCTCATCCTTTAATGGATGCGCTTGGCATCAATGGCTGTGTCCGTATATCAATTGCCCTTTACAACACAAATGAAGACATCGCCCGATGTGTTGCTGCCATTCAGAAAGCCTGTGATTTGCTTTAAAATACCGACAACCTCTTTTCGCTGACCATTGAGCCAAACCATGATAAACATTCAGCCAACCCATCCTTTTGGTACCGATATTTCGACCGAAGACATCTTAAACGAAATGTCTCAATGCAAAAGCTGGGAAGATAAATACCGTCTGGTTATTCAGATGGGAAAAAAGCTGCCAAACATGGACGAAACATTAAAAGAAGAAAGTATTTCCGTGCCTGGCTGTGAAAGTAAAGTTTGGCTTACATGGAGAATTTGCGAGGGAGTCTACTATTTTTCTGCCGACTCAGACGCAAGAATTGTTAAAGGATTGTTGGCTATCATTCTTGCTGCCGTCGAAATGAAATCAAAAGAAGATATCCTCACTTTTAATTTCGAAAGCTACCTTGAAGCCTTGGATCTTCTTGCTCATATCAGCCAATCAAGAAGTAACGGCGTCCGGGCGATCATCAATCAGCTAAAAGCCTTATAAAACCTGCCTAACAGCCCCGTTTTCGTTATAAATTCACTGTTTTAACTGACCACTTTACCGTACAAGAATCACTTTAAAGCTGAGAGGCTGGTCAATTATTCTGCGTTTATAGTTGCGAAAACGGAGGTTTCTTCCTTAAATTCATCTGGTGTATTTTTAAGCAGCACGAATACCTATTTAGTGCATCAATAAATGGTAAATAAAAAAGAAAATCGTTTATTAAACACAAAAAACACTCCAAAAGATCCAAATGAAAACCATAATTTAACACACTGTTAACTTATGGTGTTTTGTTGTAGATCAAGATCTTGTTTCTGTAATTCTCTCCTAATTCCTTTTGCCTTACTCATAAGATTGTATATCTTTAATTTCGGTGGTCATAAAACCATCACACATAATAACTATTCTAAATTCGAGACTAGATGAGTTTCCTTAGTCTCAACCCTTACGCGCTAAAACTAATAAATTACAGGTGCCTGTATTTTTGGATAACCAAATGCAGTTACAGGGGTCAAACGTTCAATTGCTTGTTGTTAAGAATGGAGTCAACAATGAAGAAACTCGCGCTCATCACCGGTTCAAAAGGTGGTATCGGCTCGGCGATCACAGAAAAATTGGTAAGTCAGGGCTATCGCGTGATTGCTACCTACTTCACCGGGAACCTGCAATGTGCCGAGGAATGGTTTGAAGAGAAGAAATTCAACTCAGACCAGGTACGCCTGTTCGAACTGGACGTGACCAGCACAGCTGACTGTGCAGAGCGTCTCCCCAAGCTTCTTGAAGAAGAAGGCACTATCGATGTTGTCGTCAACAACGCCGGTATCACACGTGATGGTCTCTTCAAGAAAATGGCAGCAGATAACTGGCATGCAGTTATCGATACTAATCTCAATAGTCTTTTTAACGTAACCCAACCTCTTTTTGCCGCTATGTGCGAAAAAGGCGGCGGCCGTGTCATCAATATCTCATCTGTTAACGGCCTAAAAGGTCAATTTGGTCAAACCAACTATGCAGCTGCAAAAGCAGGCATGATTGGCTTCACCAAGTCACTGGCATTTGAAGGTGCGAGATCCGGAGTGACCGCCAATGTTGTAGCCCCTGGCTATACAGCAACCCCAATGGTAGAAGCCATGCGCGATGAAGTGCTGGAGTCTATCAAAGGTGAGATTCCAATGAAGCGTCTGGCTCGTCCAGAAGAAATTGCAGAAGCGGTTGCGTATCTTGCAAGTGACGCAGGCGCTTATATCACCGGGGAAACGCTGTCGGTCAACGGCGGCTTGTACATGAACTAAACGGGAAAAGACGACACATGGAAAAAGTGTATATTGTCGCGGCCAAGCGTACCGCGATCGGCGCATTCACAGGTTCTCTGAAAGATGTTCCAGCAGGAAAGCTGGCAGCATTTGCAATCAAAGGCGCTCTGGAAGCAGGTAATGTTTCCCCAGACGCCATCAACGAAGTGATTCTCGGCAACGTAGTCAGTGCAGGCCAAGGCATGGGTATTGGTCGCCAGGCCGCCATCTATGCTGAATTGCCAGAAACCGTTCCAGCTTATGCCATCAACATGGTTTGTGGCAGCGGCATGAAAGCGGTCATGGACGCGGTTGCACACATCCGCTGCGGCGACGCAGAGGTCGTGGTTGCAGCAGGTGTCGAGAACATGTCTCAAATTCCGTTCGCAGCGTCAGGCTCTCTACGCGGCGGACAGAAAATGGGCGACATCGGCCTCAAAGATCTTTTGATCAACGACGGTCTGACTGACGTCTACAACCAATACCACATGGGCGTTACTGCTGAGAACGTTGCTGAGCTCGTCGGCCTAAGCCGTGAGCAACAAGACGCGTACGCGCAGCAGAGCCAACAAAAAGCCGTTGCTGCTGTTGAAGCAGGTCGATTCAAAGATGAAATCGTGCCTGTTGAAGTAAAGCAACGTCGCCAAACTGTCACTTTCGATACTGACGAATACCCTAAAGCAGACTGCACACAAGAAGGTCTGGCGAAGCTTCGCCCAGCCTTTAACCGCGAAGGTACAGTCACAGCTGGTAACGCGTCTGGTCTTAACGATGGTGCCAGCGCTGTGATCGTCGCTTCAGAAGCAGCGGTTCAGCGCCTTGGTCTGAAACCGTTGGCTGAAATCACCAGCTATGCGCAAGTTGGGTTAGATCCAAAAATCATGGGCCTTGGCCCTGTAGGTGCTGTAACAGAAGCTCTGAAAAAAGCAGAGCTGTCTATTTCCGATGTGGATCTGTTTGAGCTCAACGAAGCCTTCGCTGCTCAGGCTCTGGGTGTTGTTCACCAATTGGCGGACAACCACAGCGTCAGCCCTGACAGCATTCTGGAGAAGGCAAACGTCAATGGTGGCGCAATTGCATTGGGTCACCCGCTCGGCGCATCAGGTAACCGCGTTCTGGTTTCACTGATCCACGAGTTGGAAAAACGCGAAGGCACATATGGTGTTGCTTCGCTTTGCATCGGCGGCGGCATGGGTACGGCAGTTGTCGTGAAACGTGCTGATAGCTAAGAACGTTAAACCCCCTTGGATCTAATTAATACACTTAGGAGAAACACCATGTACACCGATATGTTTAAAGCATTCTCTGAGCAAACAGAAAAAACGCTGGCACCTTACGTTAAGTTCAACAAACTGGTTGCTAAGAACGTTGAAACTCTGACTGAACTCCAACTGAGCGCTGTTAAAACTTACAGCGAAATGGGTCTGGCACAAGTTAAAGCAGCAAGCGAAGTGACTGACGTGACTTCTATGACTGCATACAGCAGCCAACAACTGGCAGCGCTGACTAAACTGTCTCAGCAAATGATGGACGACAGCGCGAAGCTGCAATCTATCGCGAAAGAGTTCAAAGACGATCTGGAACAACTGACTACTGAAAACCTGAAAGCTGCTCAACCAGCTTAATTTTAGGTAGACCCGCCCTCTCGCTGCAGAGGGCGGTGTTGTTTCCGATCAAGAGGGTTTACACATGTATCAGAACTTCTTCTCGGACTACCTTGTAAAACTCCAAGAGAGTAACCAGCAATGGTGGAAGGATCTTGAGCAAGGCAAGGCAGCCGTAAACACCCCCCTGAACAAAGCCATCCAAGAGCAGAGTCTCGAAGACACAGCCAAACTTCTTGAGGGTGCTGCAAATCAACCCGCCGCGATGCTGCAAATTCAAATGCAGTGGTGGGAACAGCAAATGCAAATCTGGCAAAACGTTGCGCTTGCAGCAAACAAAGAAGAAATCGTTACGCCGGAAAAAGACGACAAACGTTTCCAGGACAAAGGCTGGCAGGATGAAGTGTTCTACAACTTCATCAAACAATCTTATCTGCTGTTTGGCCGCACTTATCTCGAAACCATTAACGCGGTGGAAGGATTAGATGACAAAGCCAAAGAGCGCCTGAACTTCTTTTCTCGTCAGGCTATTAATGCCATGTCACCAAGCAACTTCGTGGGCACAAACCCTGAACTGCTTAAGCTGACCATGGAAAAGAACGGCGAGAATCTGGTGAAAGGTCTGCAAAGTCTACAGGAAGATATTGAGTCCAGCTCAGATATCCTGAAGGTTCGCATGACCAACAACAACGCATTCCGTATTGGCGAAGACATTGCCAATACTCAGGGTGATGTTGTGTTCCAGAACGAACTGTTCGAGCTTATCCAGTACCGTCCGTTGACGAAAACTGTCAATGCAACGCCACTGCTGATCGTGCCGCCGTTCATCAACAAGTACTACATCCTCGATCTTCGCGAGAAGAATTCGATGGTGCGCTGGTTGGTTGAGCAAGGCCACACCGTATTCATGATGTCTTGGCGCAACCCAGGTGTTGAGCAAAAAGACGTTGAGTTCGGTGACTACGTGACCGAAGGTGTTGTGAAGGCGGTGTCTGCGATTGAGGACATCACAGGCCAATCACAAATCAACGCTGCTGGTTACTGTATCGGTGGTACTGTTCTGGCAAGCACTATCGCGTACTACGCAGCAAAACGCATGAAAGCGCGCATCAAGTCGGCGTCTTTCTTCACCACTCTGCTCGATTTCGCGCAACCAGGTGAAGTAGGTGCTTACATCAATGACAGCGTGATCAGTGCGATTGAGCTGCAAAACACGGCACGTGGTTATATGGATGGCCGCTCACTGAGCGTGACTTTCAGCTTGCTGCGCGAAAACAGCCTGTACTGGAACTACTACATCGATAACTACCTCAAGGGCAACAGCCCGGTAGATTTCGATCTTCTGTACTGGAACAGTGACAGCACCAACGTCGCAGCAGCAACGCATAACTTTATGCTTCGCGAGCTGTACCTGAACAACAAACTGGTTCAGGACAAAGGCGTGAAAGTGGGTGGCGTTTGGATTGATTTGAACAAAATCAAAATCCCTACCTACTTCATCTCAACCAAAGAAGACCATATTGCACTTTGGCAAGGGACTTACCGTGGCGCACTGAATGTGGGCGGCAACAAGACCTTTGTATTGGGTGAGTCCGGCCACATTGCTGGCATAGTGAACCATCCAGCGAAAGGCAAGTACGGTTACTGGGTGAACGATGAGCTGAGTGAGTCTGCAGAAGAGTGGTTTGAATCTGCGGAACACACTGCCGGTTCTTGGTGGACTCATTGGGATGAGTGGCTATCTGCTTACAATCCGAAGGAAAAGATCGAGCCTTATGCACAAGGTTCAGAGAACTTCCCTGTACTCGGTGTTGCACCAGGTAACTATGTGAAGCAAGTGCTTCCGATTCAGCCTGAAACTGAAGCCAAACCTGCTGCAAAAAAAGCACGCGCTAAAGCTGACGCTTAATGCTCCAAAACCAAAAAGGCCGCGAACGTTCGCGGCCTTTTTTTGTACTTTTTAAAGCAGCTATTTTTTCGCTGTCAGTTTGGTGATGATGCGTGAAACGGCGACAAAGCCAAACGTCGCGGTGACCATGGTTGCCGCTCCGAAACCGCTGGCACAATCCATTCGCTTTGGTCCTTCTGCCGTCGCTTTGGTCTCACATACAGAGCCGTCTGGCTGAGGATACTTCAACTGCTCAGTCGAGAACACACAATCAATACCAAACTTACGCCCTTGAGTTTTGGTGAAGTTATGGAAACGGCGCAGGTTATTGCGAAGCTTTGCCGCCAGTGGATCTTGAATCGTTTTAGTCAGATCCGCGACCTGAATTTGGGTCGGATCAATCTGCCCACCAGCACCACCTACTGTGATGATTTTGATCTTATTGCGCTTACAGTAGGCCAACAATGCCGTTTTTGGCTTGATGCTATCGATGGCATCAAGCACGTAGTCATAGTCTTTGGTGATGTACTCTGGAATGTTGTCTTCAGAGATAAAGTCGTCAATCAGGTTGATTTTACAATCCGGGTTGATTGCCCGAACACGCTCAGCCATCACCTCGATTTTGCTTTGACCCACAGTGCCAGACATAGCGTGAATTTGACGATTGATGTTGGTAACACACACGTCATCCATATCAATCAGGGTCAACTCGCCAATACCGCTTCGAGCCAGCGCTTCAACCGCCCATGACCCCACTCCACCAATACCGATCACGCAAACGTGCGACTGGCGCAAAATCTCAAGCTCAGTGGCGCCATACAGACGGCGAGTACCGCCGAAGCGTTGCTGATAGCTTTCCGATGCAGGTTGAGTTGTTGTCATAGTAGTTCGCTCTGTTGCTCGATTTTCGACGTGGACTGCGGTTTATACTCGCTTGAACGCAAAATGTCCATGACTCCCAAAACCGCAGTCAAGAGTATTTAATGTGCACTGGCATCAACTCTTGTTTCAACCAGTCTATTACCTGTTTCACTGGCCCCAATCTTCGTTTATAGCCATGACTAAACAGAAAGTAGCCATACAAACTGTCGAAGCTCAATGAAAGTGGGTTGCTCACTTCCTGACAATCTAACGAATCTTGAATCAAAAACTGGGGTATCAGCGCCATTCCTTCATTATGCTTCACGGCCTCTAGTGCCATGTAAAAGTGCTCAAAGCCAGCACCATAGTTAGGGCCGTTAGGTGCGACTTTTAGCTCGTGCCAGAACTGGTTCCAAATTTGGGGACGGGTAATATGGCTGATGGCATTGAGCGGCAAAAGATCTTCCACTGACTCCGCATCAGAAACCATGACTGGGGAAGCCACCAGCATCAGCCTTTCTCTCACTAAAAGCTCCGCTTCTTCTTCATGGGTCGACAAAGGCAAACAGTGAATAGCAATATCGCTTTGATATCGGTTATGGCTGTCCGACGTCACACTCGCACGAACCGCCAGTTCAATGTTCGGATAAGCTTGCCTAAATGCCGCCAAGCGAGGGATCAACCACATACTCGCCATCGAAGGTGGTACCGATATTTCAATACGGTTCTTGGTTTCTGATGTCTGCATGACGGTCGATGTAGCGTGCTGGAGGTTTTCCAGCGCTTCGACCACGGAAGGCAAATAGCGTCTTCCCGCGTCTGTCAGCTCGACCTTTCCGCCAGTACGTTCAAACAGTGAACACCCCATCAATTCTTCCAAATGAAGGATTTGTTTACTGATAGCACTTTGTGTCAGGTTTAACAGTTTCGCCGCTTTTGAAAAACTCAATGTTTGCGCCACCACCGTAAAGGTTCGCAAGGTTTTCATTGGCGGAATAGGCATTGCCATATAGCTACCCTATGAATTTTAGGCATACCCTCCGAATTTATATCGTTTGCTGTTCAATTTCCAACCTGTTCATACTGAGCATTATAACAACGATACCTTTTGCTCAGGAAAACCATGACACACATACTACAAAGACACTGTCACTCTGACTTACCTGTCGTCGCAGGCGGCAGCGGTGTATTTCTTGTTGATAGTGAAGGACGTCAATACCTCGATGGATGCGGCGGTGCTGCAGTATCTTGCCTCGGACACAGCCATCGCGGCATACTGGGTGCGATAGAAAATCAATTGCACACTATTCCATATGCTCATACTGGATTTTTCACCTCGCCAGCAGCGGAAGAATTGGCTGCACGTTTGGCAGACAAAGCGCCAGGCCCTTTAAACCATGTTTATTTGGTAAGCGGTGGCTCTGAAGCCGTAGAAGCTGCACTTAAAATGGCGCGCCAATACTTCCTTGAGAAAGGCGAAACCTCTCGAACACGATTCATCGCGCGCCGCCAGAGCTACCACGGTAATACGCTTGGTGCGCTGGGGGTTGGGGGGAACATGTGGCGCAAAGAGCCCTTCGCTCCTCTGATGCAAAATGGTGAGTTGATTGCACCATGCTATGCCTATCGGGATAAGCGTGGTGATGAAACCGACTTTGAGTACGGACAGCGCGTGGCCAATGAACTTGAAGAGAGATTATTGGCTGTCGGCCCGAAAACTGTGATTGCGTTTGTGGCTGAACCCGTTGTTGGCGCGACCGCTGGCGCTCTGGTCGCTGAGAAAGGTTACTTCAAACGCATCCGTGAAATTTGTGACAAGTACGGTGTCTTGCTCATCCTCGATGAAGTGATGTGTGGGTGTGGCCGCACTGGCACTTATTTTGCCTATGAGCAGGAAGATATCGTCCCTGATCTGGTGACCATGGCAAAAGGACTCGCTGCAGGTTACCAGCCTATTGGCGCGGTGATGATCCACGACAAAATCTATGAAGCGATTTTCCATGGCACGGGATATTTCCAGCATGGGCACACTTTTATGGCTCATCCTTTGGCATGTGCCGCAGCGTGTGCCACGCTTGATGCACTGGAAGACGGCGTGCTCAGTGAAGTGACTGAACGGGGTCGTTATCTGGTCAAACAGTTAAACAATACATTGGGCGATCACCCTTTTGTCGGGGATATCCGCGGACGTGGCATGTTCATCGGTCTGGAGTTTGTGCAAGACAAAGCGTCAAAAACACCGTTTGACCCTTCGCGCCCACTCCACGCAAAGGTGAAAAAGACTGCGATGGCGAATGGCCTGATGTGCTACCCCATGGGCGGCACCATTGATGGTAAACGCGGTCATCACATTCTGTTGGCTCCACCATTTATCATCACAGAGAACGAAATTGACGAGCTGGTAAAACGTTTGGCCGTCACATTAGACAACGTATTCGCATAGGAACGTCGGGTGCAAAAAGGAAGAACCATTATTGTTGCGCCGAATGGTGCAAGACGTGGCAAGGAAGACCATCAACAATTGCCAATGACCATTGACGAAATGGCCGTATGCTTAACGCAGTGTCACCAAGCTGGTGCTGCGATGGCTCACATGCATGTGCGTGATGGACAGGGCAAGCATTCACTGGATGTTGGACTGAATAAAGAGTGGCTCGTGGAAACACGGGCCCGTTTTGATTCTGACATGGTCATCCAACTGACGACCGAGGCAGTTGGACTGTATCAACCCGAAGAACAAATGGCTTTGGTACGAGGCACCGAGCCGGAAGCTGTCTCCCTCGCCCTTCGCGAACTTCGCCCCAACGCTGCGTTTGAAAAAGACGCCAGCCGTTTCTTTTACGAGCTCAATGAGCGACGTATCTATGTGCAGTACATTTTGTATGACGCTGCAGATTTGTCGCTTTACTTTCAAATGGTTAATGACAAGACGTTGCCTAATACCGGTCATCACCTACTATTGGTACTAGGCAAGTACAAAAAAGACATGTTGTCAGCACCAACTGATTTGCTCGAATTTGATATTAAACGCATAACCAGCGAGGGAATTTCGTGGGCGACCTGTGCATTTGGAGAACATGAGCATCAATGTCTAAGTGCAGCGATGTCATTGGGAGGAGATATACGCGTTGGCTTCGAAAATAACCTAATGAATTTAATGGGACAGTGTGCGGATAATAATGCAGAACTTGTACAGCAAATCGCCGTTATGTCTCAAAACATGGGTTTATATATCAACTCTGCAGAAGATTTAAGAAAAAATATCTCCTGTAGCTTTGAATCGTGAGGCGCATCTCTTGCGATCGAAAAACTAACTATCAGATAATTTCGGCGCAATATGGGCTCACAAATTATTAACAGCGGACTCTCACCGCGTTAGCAATCACATCATCGACAAGGACTAAAGCATGAAAGCGTTAAAACCAACTTTGGCCGCAATGAGCTTTGCAGCTGCTTTAACTGCCGTACCCGCACAAGCTAATCAATTCGTTACTATCGGTACTGGTGGTGTCACTGGTGTTTACTATCCAACAGGTGGTGCAATCTGCCGTCTGGTAAACAAAACCAAGAAAGAACACGGCATCCGTTGTTCGGTTGAGTCTACCGGTGGTTCTATCTACAACATCAACACCATCCGCGCAGGCGAACTGGACATGGGTATTGCCCAGTCTGACTGGCAGTTCCACGCTTACAATGGTTCAAGCAAATTCCAAGACCAAGGTGCTTACAAAGACCTGCGCGCAGTCTTCTCTGTTCACCCAGAACCGTTCACTGTTGTTGCACGCGCAGACTCAGGCATCAAAACGTTTGATGATCTGAAAGGTAAGCGTGTCAACGTGGGTAACCCAGGTTCAGGCCAGCGCGGTACTATCGAAGTACTGATGGGCGAAATGGGCTGGACCATGGACGACTTCAAGCAGGTTTCTGAGCTGAAAGCCGCAGAGCAGTCTAAAGCACTGTGTGATAACAAAATCGACGCAATGGTTTACACTGTGGGTCACCCAAGTGGTGCAATCCAAGAAGCCACCACTGCGTGTGATAGCGTGATTGTTGAAGTGAACAACGCAGCATCTAACAAGCTGGTTTCTGACAACGACTACTACCGTACTGCGACTATCCCAGGCGGCATGTACCGTGGTAACGACGGTGACGTTCAAACCTTCGGTGTTGGTGCAACTTTTGTTTCTTCAGCTGAAGTACCAGAAGACGTTATCTACAACGTAACCAAAGCGGTATTTGAGAACTTTGATGACTTCCGTCGTCTGCACCCAGCATTCGCAAACCTGAAGAAAGAAGAAATGGTTTCTGACGGTCTGTCTGCACCTCTGCACCCTGGCGCAGCGAAATACTACAAAGAAGTTGGCCTGATCAAATAAGCCACTCTTTCCAAATAAAAAAGGCGGGTTTCAAACCCGCCTTTTTTGTCTCTATTGGTTAGGTTACTGCTGAGCAGGCTCTTCATTCTCAACTGGCTTTGTCAGCTTCCACACACGACCGAAGTGTTTGTGGTGACCAGCCTTAATACCCGCTTCTTCCCCCATGCCATGATAAAGATCGAGGTGGTTTTTCTTCACAGCGCCGCCTGTATCCAGCGCCATTAGCAATTTCAGTACATGCTGACCGTTCCAGTTACCCTCTTCATTAAGCTGCGGCACTTCTGCCAGTAACACTGTACCCATTGGCAAAAATTCACGGTCAGCAGCCACTGACGCACCGGACAACAATGGAATGCCCGCAGTCCCTGTCACCGGATGCGCCGCTTTAGGGGCGAAGAAAACAAATGATGGATTCTGATTGAGCAACTCAATCACTGTGGGTTCGTCTTGCTGTGCGACCCAGTCTTTAATGGCTTTCAGTGACATTTTTTCACGCGGCACTTCATCACGTTCGATCAACACTTTGCCAATGCTGACATAAGGGTGGCCATTTTTACCACCGTAGGCAAAGTACTCAAGCTGGTCGTTATCGCCAAAGTGAATGAAACCACTGCCCTGCACTTCCATGATGAAGTTGTCGATCAGCGATGCACTGTAACCCAGTTCCAAACCCAGACCATCGAGCGCGCCGTTGTAGATCTCTTCACGTGTCGGACACTTTTCATCGCACTGAGGCATGGCGTATACCGGATAACGGAACAAGGCATCCGGCTCGTGGCGCATTTCAATCACTGGAGAGAAGTAGCCGGTAAACAGCACATTGCCATAACCGTCACCGCCGCCCATCTGCTCAAGAGACAAGCCGTAGTCGCTCAATGCCGTTGGCTCTCCACTTTCTGCCAACCAGGCTTTCACGCTTTCATAAACGGCCTGATTCGCTTTCGTCAATGAAGGAGAACGAGACTCAACCTTCTCCAGTTGAGCCGGAAACAGAGAGTAGTCTCGGGATTTATCCGAGGCAACTTGCTCGACCGGATTAAGAACTTGATTAAAACGTCCATCAACATATTGCTGACCTCGGTCAGTGGGACGCGCGCACGCGGCAAGGAGTAGGGAAATGCCGACAACAGAAAGTGCCTTTTTCACAGGTCATCCTGAATCAGAAAACAATGAAAAAGAGGGTGACAGAACCCTGTCTTTTCTGCAATCAAAAGGCGAGATAGACCGCATAAACCCTCAAAATTACTGGGAGATATAATGCGATCGAAAGCATATGCACCGAACTTTGAAATACTTTGTCACATTTCTGTCATAGAAATTCGTTTAAATCCGATGAAAAGAAAATGTCTTAAAAACTAAACACACTCGTAAAGGAGTACGGTATGGATTTAAAAGTAGGACGTAAGACGCTGCTCGACACTGACTCTATCGAGTATCAATGGATTCGCACGTTAGCCAGTGACGGTAGCAGCGATGAAATGATCAATAACAGCATTCGCCGGTGCCTCGGTGGGAATGAAGATATCGCAGATCGGATTCGCCGTGTGGCACTTGGCTTGTGCCCCGTGACTGAACTATTGAGAGTGTTACCCGCAAACTATTGATTGAGCGTCAACGCTTCGTAAATGGTGTGCTGTAGTGGTAAGGCTTTTCTCTTTGTAACGTATTTTTATCTTCCACGGTGTAAAGGTAAGTATTATTTCCCACCGTATAAATGAGTTTGCTGCCAGTAAACTCATAGTAACTGGTCGTGCGGGCACCTTTTATGTAGATACCATCTTTTCGCACTTCGAACTTGTCCGCAGCGTACGACGGCACACCCTGCTCAACCCATTCACCGTATATGATTGTTTGGTCCACTTCAGTGAAGATAGGAATATCATTTGCCGCCAGGTAGCCAATGGCCCCCGAAATCAACACGACGAAAAGCGTTAAAGATTGTCCGACGATACCCACAAATAAACTCTCAAATAAGAGACAAACTCTCAATTACTAACAATACTATTATAAAAAGGACATCACTGCCGACCAAATCAGGCATCCAATGTTTGAATCCGTGTCACGCCCCTTGCCAAATCCAGAATAATTAGTCACTATCACAGCATATAAAGTCACAATCATGGAGTAAGGTGTTGAAACTTCGCAGTACAGCACTCGTAAATGGATTTAGGCAATCAGCGCCTTATGTGAACGCACACCAGAACAAAACCATCGTTGTCATGCTAGGTGGTGAAGCGATTGCAGATCCCAATTTCGGCAATATTGTCAATGACATAGCGCTTCTTAACAGCCTGGGTTTGCGGCTGGTATTGGTGTATGGCGCCCGCCCTCAAATCAGTCAGAACCTTGCTAAGCAAGGGGTTGAGACGCCTTACCATAAAGGTGTTCGTGTCACAGATTCTGCTGCACTCGAAGTGGTAAAACAAGCTGCAGGTCAGCTACAACTCGATATCACTGCCCGCCTCTCCATGAGCCTAAATAACACGCCCATGGCTGGCGCGCAGATCAACGTGGTCAGCGGGAACTTTGTGATTGCACAACCACTTGGCGTGGATGAGGGTATAGATTACTGCCATAGCGGGCGGATCCGCCGGATCGATATTGATGGCATTCATCGACAGCTCGATCAACACTCGATCGTTCTACTCGGTCCAGTCGCCAGTTCGGTAACTGGCGAGTGCTTTAACCTCACTTCTGAAGAAGTGGCTACCCAGCTTGCGATTCGCCTCAATGCAGACAAGCTCATCGGCTTTTGTTCGCTGCAAGGTGTGATTGGTCCTAATGGCAATGTACTCTCAGAACTTTTCCCGCATCAGGCAGAAGAAATTTTGCGTCAGCGAGCAACAGCGGGTGATGAGAACTCCGGTACTGTCAGATTCTTACGTGGTGCCGTTGCTGCATGCCGTTCAGGCGTGCCAAGAAGCCACCTTCTCAGTTATAAAGTCGATGGTTCACTGATTCAGGAACTCTTCTCCGTGGAAGGTATCGGTACACAGATTGTGACCGAAAGTGCAGAGCGAATCCGTCAGGCCACTATTGATGATATCGGCGGTATTCTTGAGCTGATCCGTCCATTGGAGGAGCAAGGGATTCTGGTGAGACGCTCACGGGAGCAACTGGAGCAGGAGATTCCACGTTTTACTGTGATTGATAGAGATGAGCGCATCATTGGTTGTGCGGCACTTTATCCTTACCCCGAGTCACAAACAGCAGAAATGGCCTGTGTTGCCGTTCATCCTGAATACCGTGATAGCGACCGCGGCACCAACTTGCTTCAATATATCCAGCAACAGGCGGTGCAATCGGGTATCAAAACGATTTTTGTGCTGACCACCCGCAGTATTCACTGGTTCCGTGAGCACGGGTTTGTAGAAGCCGATGTCACTGCACTGCCGGATGCCAAGCAAGAACTTTACAACCTGCAGCGCCGCTCCAAGATACTGACCCTCGCACTTAACGGACGTGTAATGCGTCTGCCAAGCCGCTAAACCGCTGCGTTTTCCGTTTCACCGCCCGCGCCAAACTGGTGCGGGTGGCATAAACATCCAATCTGTCTTTTGCCCGTGTCACACCGGTATACACCAGCTCTCTTGTCATGACGGGGGTCGGGGTAGGTGGCAACATCAAAATGGTATGACTGAATTCAGACCCCTGGGATTTGTGAATTGTCATTGCATATGCCGTTTGATGCTCGGGAAGACGGCTTGGCAGAAAGGCCTTTACTGAACCGTCCGCCATTTCAAACACCACACGAAGCCCTTCTTCCTGTTTCACCACAATGCCGATATCACCATTGTATAGGCCAAGACCATGGTCATTTTGCGTCACCATAATGGGTCTTCCGGGATAAAAAAT
Organism: Grimontia sp. AD028; assembly: GCF_000973155.1. Classification (NCBI taxonomy): domain Bacteria; kingdom Pseudomonadati; phylum Pseudomonadota; class Gammaproteobacteria; order Vibrionales; family Vibrionaceae; genus Grimontia; species Grimontia sp. AD028. Next base: position 28,666 of record NZ_LASY01000011.1, read on the forward strand.
CTCTTCCCCTGGTGCGATCAAACCCGTTTTTGTCAGCGCTTTTTCAATTGCTGTGTTCAAGCCTTTCACCCCAAACGGGCCGTCTGAAAGCGCACATAGCAGGCGGATATCAGAGAAATGTTTCAGCAAGGTGCGGTTATCTGCACCCTCTGATAATGCCGAGAGATAGCAGCGGTACCCGTTGACCACCATAGCAATGGCTTCGCCATACACATCGCCATCAAGATCATGAAGGGCGATATCACTAAAGCCTTGTTGCAGCACCCTTTCAACCCAGCGTGTTTCGCCGGCGTTAATGGCATAGGCCAGTTGGCCAACACCGGATTTAGCATGGAAGCGGTAGCTTTTGCGCAGCAAACATACGCCATCAGACACAGCAGGTACAGAAGCTTCCTGCGGTAAACAAAAGCCTGTCAGTGACGCTAAGGTCTTTGCGCGTTCAGCACTAAAACCACTTCCGGCATGCAGACAGATATCACCCAACACAGCACCCGCCTCAACAGAAGCTAACTGGTCGCGATCTCCCAGAAGAATCACTCTGGCATGCTGAGGCAATGCCGCGAGCAATCGGGCCATCATAGGCAAATCAACCATTGACGCTTCATCGACCACCAGCACATCAAGGTGAAGCCGATTACCAGCATGATGTCGAAACTCAACACGGTTTGGAATGGCACCGAGCAGTCGGTGAATGGTTGATGCCTGAGTCGGAATTTTGTCTCTCACCTCATTGCTCACCGGCAATGCCGCAACGGCTTTTCCGATGGATTCGGTCAAGCGGTTTGCCGCTTTCCCCGTCGGTGCCACCAGCTTGATTTCAGGGCCATTCGGGTTGTCGCTACTGCTGACGATCGCCGCCAGAAGCTTCGCCACTGTTGTCGTCTTCCCCGTTCCAGGGCCACCAGAAATCACTGCAAAGCGATAACTCAGTGCCACGGCGGCCGCGACTTTTTGCCAGTTTAGCCTTGCGCTGTCTGGCACCAGACTCAGCACCTGGGTATCCGTTGCTCCTGAATCTAGCGCCGTTTTCAGTCCGTCTACATCAACCTGCGTCAAATCGTTGATATCGAAGAAGTCGACCAGTTTCTCCGCTTTTTCGCTATCTTCCCATGTGCTGTAGAACTGACGGAGCAAAGCCATATCCGGTAGGAAAAGATCGTCCAACACGCCGCGCAGCGTCATCGGCAAAGGAAGCTCAGTGGCACGTGCAGTAATTTCGTTAGTCACCAGACGCTCTGCAGCCCAATAACGATAAAGATAGAGGCGAGAGCCACTCAGCACCATCGGTGTCGGTTCACTTCCATCACCGACAACCGGAGATGCAGACACCAACGCGAGCACATTTTCTGGTGTCATCAAGATGGCCAGTTCCGCGGATTCCGCTGGCATCAGGTCAAAGAGCCTTGCGCTGTCTAAGGCTGTCAGATCAACACAGACATTACCTTTACCCAGCTCAAAACTGACTAAAGCAGCCCATCCCACCATAGGAGATTCAACGTCCCCAAGCTGCTCACCGATAAACTGGGAAAACTGACGGTCGATAGCTCTGATGGCTTTTCGCTTATACAGCGCGTTGAGTTTTTCACTTATCGCCATTTAGGCTCTCCCCATCAGAAAGCTGTCCTTCGCCGGAAAAAATGGCATCAAGACCATCGAGAAGCTCAAGGGAAGGTGAAGTGTAAAAAATCCCATGGCGAGTACCCGCTTCAATACCACGAACAAAAAGATAGAAAACACCGCCCAGATGACGCTCAGGCGAATAATCTGTTAAACGCTGACGCAGGAAACGATGCAGAGCGAGAGAGTAAATCTGGTATTGAAAATCATAGCGGTGATCCGCCATGGCATCTGCCAGTGCCTCCTCAGTGTAATCGGCAGGCGAATCTCCAAGATAGTTCGACTTCCAGTCCAACACGTAATAACGCCCCTGCCAGCAGAACACTAAGTCGATAAAACCTTTCAGCATGCCACTGGCGGTATCAAAGTGCAGCTCACCAGCCTGCGCTGAAAGAGGATCGTGTTCGGCAATTAACCGGTTCACACGGCCACTATCAAGTCTTTCCACCGGCATCACGAATTCCATCTCGGTCAATCTTGCGGGTTCATCAACCTCAGACAGCATCAATCCTTCATCGCTGAGCGGCTGCGAAACGACATCAGACAACAGTTTCTGCAATACAGGAATCCAGCTTTCGTCATAGTTTTCGAGCAGCAGGTAATGGCGGATCATTTCGGCCACTCCCTCGCTGAACATGTCCTGCCCAAACTCGACATTTTCAAACAAGGTGTGCAGGAAAGTCCCCGGACGCGCACCTTTCGGAAACTGGAATATGGTAGGCGCGCTGTCGGTCTCCGTGTCGCTTTCATCATGCTGCTCTTCAGCGGCATCAATATCAAAGGCTGGTAAATCAGGTAGCGCACTGCTGTGGCCTTGCTTCACCAAACCGGAATAACTGGTCAGGCGCCAATCACGGCGGATACGTCCTCCGAAGGTTCGCGCTTCAATGACGTCATCATGAGCCAACTCTGGCTCCAGTTTGCCGTCCACCACTTTAGGTGGTTCGGTTTTCTCAATGCCGTCACAGCACGCTGCCAGTGAATCAACAGCAGCAACCAACCCCGCTGCATCTGAGGCCTCACCTTTTTGAATCAGGTAACCCAATGCCGATTTATGAAGTCCGGTATCACCGGAAGATTTCCTCCCATCTTTGAGCGGTGCCAAACCGATAAAGCAGCCGTAAACGGCACGGGTCAGAGCAACGTAAACGAGTCGGAGATCTTCGGCCAAACGCTCTTTATCTGCCTGTTCAATAGCAAAGTCAGGTTCAGTCAACGACAGCACGGGCGTATGGTCTTCATCATGGAAAAATGGTCTGTCTGATGGACGGAAATTGCAGGCAAACGGTAAGTAAACCAGATCGTATTCCAGACCTTTAGATTTGTGGATGGTGACGATTTGCACCAAGTCACGCTCAGACTCCAAACGCACCTGCTGCTCTTCACTGTTGCCGTTAGGGTTATCGATATGGTCAGCCAGCCAACGGATAAGGGCATGATGGCTATCCAATGTCTGACTTGCCTGCTGCAAAAGTTCGCCTAGATGCATCAGGTCAGTGAGTGCCCGCTCACCATTGTCTTCACAAAGTAAGCGTTCTGCGATACCACGGCGTTGCATCACCTGACGGAGCATGGGCATCACGCCTCGGGTAAACCATACCGTTTGGTAGGTAGAAAACTCCATCACCGCCCTCTCCCACGCTTTTTCGTCATGGTTCAAGGTATCGATTTCACTGGCCGTCAGCGCAAATAGGCCGCTTGCCAGTGCAGCACGAAGTGTTCGCTCACTATCAGGCGTCAGTACCGCAGCAAGTAGCCTTTGAACATCCGCTGCTAGATGGTTTGAGAACACGCTGTCGCGGTTAGAGAGGTAAACGGAAGCAATGCCCTGCCTTGCCAAGGCAATCTTTACTTTGGCGGCCTCGCTACCAGTTCTCACCAGAACTGCAATATCTCCTGCCTGAATAAGCTTGCGTTTTTCACCTTTGCAGAAATGCGCGTTACCTTCCTGCGCTTTTGTCAGCACTTCACGGATGTTGCTCGCCGTGGCATGAGCCATTTGCTTTTCATAATCCGCTTTCGAAACCAGATCTGCCGTTTCATCCAGCCAAAGGGTCATCGAGGCTTGTTTATTGCCATTGACCTCCCAATAGCGTTCATCAGCCCCCGGCGAGTAAGCGACAGCAGTAAAAGGAATATCTTCGTTATAGATAAAAGGCGATTCCGCATTTTCAAAGACATGATTGACCGCTTTTACCACACCTGCTGTCGAACGCCAGTTGGTGCCAAGGTTGTAATGGTCGGCCACCTGACGGCGTGCATGGATGTAAGTGAAAATATCAGCACCACGGAAAGCATAAATCGCCTGCTTAGGGTCCCCAATCATAAAGAGGCCACATTCAGGCTGCTCGGCATAAATATCGCTGAATATTTGGTATTGCTGAGGGTCGGTATCCTGGAATTCGTCAATCATGGCGACCGGATACAATGTGCGGATACGCTCAGCCAGAATGCCTTCACTGTCACTTTCCAGTGCCGATGAAAGCTGCGACAGCAAGTCATCGAATGACAACCAACCAAAGCGTCGTTTTTCTTGAGCCAGTAATGTTCTCACTTGACGAATGGCGTTTGCCGTCAACGCATCTTTCAGTGTTGGTGGGTTGGCCACCAGCTTATCAATCGCGTCAAAAACCGGATGCGCCGGCACTTCGCCTTTCTTAGTTTTTTCTGCCAGCATCGATGCCGAAAAGCGCTCAAGATTTTTCGGCAATTCATAGCTGGCTGTTGAACAGGACGCCCAGTCCGTGACTTCAGAAAGCCAGTTTGGCAGCGATTTTTTACTGTAGCTGCGTTTATCAACGCCTGATCCTGAGATCAAAGCTTCAAGATCAGCGACAGCTTCTCGCCAGAGTCTTTTCACCTCTTCGATTTTGGCCAGGTTCTCCTGATGCAAGTCATCGAGGTTTTCCGGCATATTCGGCGCTTTGATGGTGACCAGCGGTCCAGAGAGATAAGTGCTAATGTCTTTCAACAGTGACAGTGGCGATTCCCAGTAACCCCGCACGACACCGGCAAGCGACTTGGGCAATGGATAGAACTGACGTCGCCAGTAATCCGAAACCGCACGTTCGCGTAAAGCGCTCTCATCAGTAATGAACTCATTGGTAAACAGGCTGCCAGACTCGAAAGCATTTTGGGTCAGCATACGCTGACAAAAACCGTGAATGGTGTAGATCGCCGCTTCGTCCATCTGGCGCTCGGCTTGCAGAAGCAAACGCTCTGCGTGTGAATAATCCTGCACCTCTTCCAGTAGCGGTTTGATCACAGGATCTTCGCTATGCCCTCGACTGAACGCGAGACGGGCATCATGGATACGCGCGCGGATACGATCACGAAGCTCCTGAGTGGCCGCTTCGGTAAAGGTCACCACCAGAATCTGATCAACACTCAGCGGCAAAGCGTGCGCTGTATCTTCGGCGCCATGCCCCAACAGTAGTCGTAAATACAGACCCGCAATGGTGAAGGTTTTCCCCGTACCAGCAGACGCTTCAATCAGTCTTTGTCCGTGAAGGGGAAATGACATGGGGTCAAGAAGTTGGGTTGGCATGCACTGTTGGCTCAAAGGGGAATAATGTCCCTAGTTTATACCCAAACCACCTGAAAATGCTCGCTTTCAGAGTTCATTGTTCGGTTCAATTCGAGGCTAATTTCACGATAAATAGTCATTCCATTTCCATAGAGGCGAATGAAGGAATACAAGCGTTGAAACTCTCTCTTTAAGCGAGTTATCTGAGTCAAAAACACGCAGTTTGTGTAGAGATATTAATACTGTGACATTTTGTCATTGGACTGCAGACGCTGAAATTATCTACTTCCTTTACAATCACGTTGCAAAAACTGGACATTTTATGTAATGAAAAATAAGTCTGCGAAGCAGATCAATCAAAAACAATTATCATTACGAGTCTATCTATTGATAGTTTTCTCTAATTGAGTAACCCTTCGTGTTTCATTTTCGTTACGGACATCTAAATACACGGATATACTAAGTATGAAATTTGTTGAAAATCTATCTGTGCGATATAAGTTGCTACTTATTGTATGCATCTCAGTGATTAGCATTGTCCTGCTAACAGCTTTCCAAGCGAGAAGCCTGCATAAAGACCTCCTATTGGAGAGAAAATCTAGCTTAATGCAAACCATCGAGCTGGCGACGCAAATAGTCGACAGTCATTATCTGAGTGATCCCTCCGAAGCTGGTCGTGAGAAAGCGATGGCCGCCATCCAACCGTTAACTTTTGGTGCGGACGGTTATTTCTTCGCTATCGATAAAAAAGGCATCATGCAGGCAGGCGCGAAAAGTCTGCTCGGTAAAGATTTCAATAGCTTCCGAGACAGTAAGGGAAACCTGCTTCTCAGAGATTTCCGTCGTGTTGCCCAGCCAATAGAGGGCGGCTTTACCAGCTACTGGTTCCCAAAACCGGGCGGTAAAGAGCCTTTGGAAAAAGTCAGCGCCGTAAAACGCTATGAACCTTGGGGGTTGCTGATTGGTACTGGCCTCTACGTTGATGACTTAGAGACACTGGTATGGAAAGAAACCTCACAGGCTGCATTTTTTGCGCTGTGTGTCACTGCTATTCTGGTGCTGCTGGCAACCATGCTCTCTCGCATGCTAGTCAATTCAGTACGTGAAATTCAGCGCGCACTGAGCGTGGTAGCTGGTGGTGATTTGACCGCTCGCGCCAATGTCAACAGCACTGATGAGCTGGGCGAAATGTCACGTAACCTCAACGCTGCTTGTGAGCAATTGCAAGGCCTGCTTTCCAACGTGGATTCCACGTTGCTTCAGCTAGATTGCGACAGCAAAACCATGGCTGATTTGGCGAACCGCTCTACGGATGGCATTCGCAACCAAAGCCAGGAGCTGGATTTAGTGGCCAGTGCGATGGAAGAAATGTCCTCTGCCATCAAGGATGTAGAATCCAGTACACTCAATGCACAAGAGAGTACGCGTCATTCCCGTAAGCTGGTAACTGAAGCAGAAGCATCACTGTCCGCCTCTCTGGGTAAGTTTGAGCAGGTGAATGACGACGTGATTGATGCTGAAAAGAGCATCCGTGAGCTGGCCGCATCAAGCGACCAAATCAGCGATGTGGTCACTGTGATTAACGATATCTCTGAGCAAACTAACCTGTTGGCGCTCAATGCCGCGATTGAAGCAGCACGTGCAGGTAGCGCAGGCCGAGGGTTTGCGGTGGTAGCAGATGAGGTACGTAAGCTTGCGCACTCCACGAAGGAGTCGACAACTCAAATCAACGCCATCATCGAAAGGCTGCAGGAGCGTGCTCAAGTCGCCGCTAAGATCATGAGCAGCGGTACAGACAAAACCGCACAAAGCCTTGAGCAGGCAAGACTTGCCCAAACTCAGCTGACAGCCCTATCTCAACTGATCAATGAATTGGAGCAAATGAACACTGCTGTGGCAGCATCCACCTCACAGCAAGCCAGCGCTTCTCAGGAAGTGGCCCGCAGTGTGGTCAATGTCAGCGATATTTCTCACACCAACCGCGAAGCGTCGGAAGATACACTAGGACTGAGCGATAAGGTAAAATCTCTGAGCGACACCGGACGCAGTCAATTGTCGAAGTTCAAGATCAACGCTTGAGTGTATGAAGAAGACTGACTCCTGAGTCAGTCTTCTTTTTTCTCGCCATTTAGCGCAGGTAGCAACAAAGTCTTACCCAGTTCAAAAACCTGATCGAGCAGCTCATCTTCTACGTGTGGCCAGACCCGAGCCACGTAAGCATTTTCTCCTTCTCCAGAGACCATATAGCCCCCTTCAAAGGCTGCGCGCATCTTGCTGCGCACTTTATCCAATGTTGCATCGTCTTCAGACCAGTGACCTTTCTTATCAATGCAAGCCGCTAAGCCTGCCTGCGCAGTATTTGGCAGATAAGGCAGTGGTGCTTCCGTCCCCGCAAGATAATATTCGATGTAAACCCCAAGGCTCGATAAAGCGTCTTCTTTGGCAATAGGACTCCACACAACATCGTCATCTACTCCGATGAAGCGTGTTTCCAGTTGCTCACCTGACGCGCACTGGCAAAGATGATCAATCCATGCTGCCAGCTTGTCTCTCGCCCTGACTTTTCCACTTCGATACAAAATGCGACCGGCGCGGTAACGCTCATCCAGCCAGCCTTGAAGTTTGACCACGCCACGGGAGGTGGCGACAGAAAGATTAACCTCCAACGCTTGTCGTTTGTCGCTCAACAATGGTTTCAATTGCGCGTACTGAGCCAAAATTCCGGCTTGTTCCGTCTCAAGTGTCAATTCACCAAAATGATTGAGTGGCAAGCTGCCGCTCGCTTTTTGCTGCCTGAAGAAGGCTTCCAGCGAGGCTTCACTGTCATCATGGGCAATAACATGGGAAAGGAGCGCATCGCGTAACTGGTAACGGTGAAGATTATCGAGCGCAAAGGGTTCAGCGTCTTCCATTGCCCCTTCCGGCGACTCAAAGAATACCTTTAAGCGGCGGTTGAAAAAGTACTGAACAGGTAAGCGCCAAAATCGCTGAAGCTCTGCAAGTTCGACCACACCGGATTGCAGATCAGGCTCTTCACTCAGTGCTTTACCATCAAGGAAAGGCGCTGCAAGTTGCCCTTCGCCACGCGCTGCTGGTAACCATTCCACCGCGTAACTTTGACGACTTTCAATAAAGGCCTGCCGGCTGAAAGGGACGAGTGGATTATGGTGATTCAAGGCGTTGAGCAGATGCTCGCCGGATTCGTGCTCCGGCAGAGCTTGGTCACCTTCAAGACAATATCCTAAACGGCAATAATCGAGTAATTCAGTCACCAATACAGAAGGCACTTTTTCTGTGTTGTCCTGAACGGAACGGCCTACATAGCTGATGTATAAACGTTGCTGCGCTGATTGCAGCGCTTCGAGGAACAGGTATCTGTCATCATCCCGACGGGAACGGTCACCTGCGCGGGTGCGGCCCGCCATCAAATCAAATCCAACCGGCGCAATGGTGCGCGGGTAATCGCCATCGTTCATACCAAGCAGGCACACCACCTGAAACGGGATAGAACGCATGGGCATGAGAGTACAGAAGTTCACCTGACCAGCAAGGAAGCGCTGACTGACACGCTCACCGCCGAGCTTTTCTTTCAGGTAATCACGCACTATCGGTAACGCCAACGTTTGGTTGAATCCAGCGTCATCCAGTTGGGTCAGCCAGTTATCCAGTTGAGTGCGGATAAGCTGCCCAGCTAATTCTTCGCCCGTATCCAGTGCAAACATCTCGTCAAAGAGTGATGTGAGTGCCTGCACCCAGGCATGTCCGTCTTTTGCGCCGAGCAGCACTTTTTGCGTCGCCGACATCACACGGAAGAACTCACCCAACTTACCTGCCAGCTCTGCTTCCAGCCCTTGTACTTCGTCATACGCCAACACATCGTTGTAAAGCCCGGCCTCGCTCGGCATAGCGTAGCCCAGCAACATGCGGTTAAGACCAAACAACCAGGTGTTCTGGTGTTGAAGAGGCAGGGAGAAATGATCCGCCGTCGAATCATCGAGTCCCCAGCGAATGCCGGATTCTTCTACCCAGAATTTCACCTTCTCAAACTGGCGGTTATCAAAACCAAATTGACGCATCACGGAAGGCACTTCGAGGATTTCCAGAAGCTCCGCTGCGCTGCAACGGCTGTCTGGAAGCCCCAATAATCGCAAGAACGTTGTTAGGATTGGACTTTCCTGATCCGCGGTGCGGTCGGAAATTGAAAACGGAATAAAACGCTCACCGGGCGCATTGCCGAATACCGCCTGAATTGCCGGGCTGTAGGCATTAATATCTGCAACCATCACAATGATATCCCGTGGAGATAAATCCGGGTCTTGTTCAAGCATCTCAAGCAGCCTGTCGTGCAGCACTTCCACTTCACGCATCGGACTGTGGCAAACCTCCACCATAACAGAGCGATCTTCAGCAGAAATGCCCACCTTGCTCTCACTGGTAAGGGTTTCCTGGATGTTGCCCGGTTCAATCAAATCAAGAATATCAGCCTGAATATGATGGAGTAGGCTGTCACGCTGCACATCGACAAAACCCTGATCGACCTCATTACACTGGAGTTCAGAAATCAGCAGCAGGTTGTCACGGCCAAGCTTACCCATAGACGCCAGCAGGCTATTACCGACTTCGGCCGAGTCATCTTCACTGACTAATGGCAGGGCAAACTGCGCCGGCTCCTGAGTATCGCTGGCGCGGCTAATGCGTGAATCCAAGCTGGCTGCACGTCTCGCCAGATAACGTTTGTCGCGGATATCTCCCCAGTAATAACGACAGGGGTTAGTGAACATATAGTGGACATCGACATGCTCACCTAGCGCTTTGAGGGCATCTAGATAACGAGGAGGCAAAGCAGAAATGCCAAACACAAAAACGCGCTCAATACCTTTCAGACCTTCTGGTTTCCCTTTATGAGACGCTAGCGCCTCGATAAACTCTTCATAGAGATTGGCACGGTGAAACGGCGACTGCTCCTGCTGAAGGGTGTAATCGTAAAGCGCCTGCCAAAGTGTGGGTTGCCAGCTTTTCTCCTCAGCCAACTCATCAACAATCTGCTCGTTTTCCCATGCCTTTATCCACTCTGGTCGGTACACCAGATATTGGTCATAGATATCGGCAATCTTACCCGCCAGTTGGTAAAGCTTCTGATTGTCATCATCGCCTTCGAGGTAACGCTTGAGTTCATCAAAGTCCGGTTGATCAAGGAGCTCTGGCAGGACAGTCATCAACTTCCAGGTCATCGCTTCTTTGTTGAAAAAGCTTCGCTGCGGCACATCATCCAAAATCTGAGTGAACATCTGCCAAATGAAAGTGGCGGGAAGTGGGAACTCAACGTTCGCAACTATCCCCTGTTCTTTGGCTATTTCCAGCTTGAGCCACTGCGCCATGCCCGGGCTTTGCACCAGGATTAATTCCTTTTGGAAAGGATTATCCAATGGCTTTTGCTGAATAATGGCGACCAGCAGACTTTTCAAAAGATCCAACTGGTTAGAGTGATAGACAGTGAACACGGGCAAGACTCTTGAGAACGGTATTGGAGAGATTGTGGCGGAATGCCCTCAAGAGTGCAATTTCATGCAGTTAGAAATGAAAAAGCCTGCACAAGATGCAGGCTATTTGGGGTCATTTCGCGAACGTTATGCTGTGGCTGGCATTTTCCATTGCAGGGAAATGAAGCGGCGGTAATGCATGGCCACATACCCAACCACGATAGTGGCGACTACCAACTCGATAATACCCAGCACATAAACCTGATTCACGTAAGTTGCCGCCACGCCAACCGACTCTAACCAAGCCGCAGTTTTAAACAATGCTGTCGCGCCGATCACCATTGGGAAGGTAAACGCGGCATAGCCCGGTGAGAATGGCAAACGCAACAACCTGGCAAATGACACGTAAATCACCAGTGTCATCAGCAAGGCAATCCCCAGAAGTACTGCCACAATGACAGGTGAGGGAGATTGACTCACGGTTAAGTAACCAGCCAGAGACAGACTTGCCGGAGCGGCCAGAATCGCAATGGTTGGTTTCGCCGCATCTGGCACCTCACCACAGAAAATCAGGCGGTAAAGCATGAGTGGCAACAATACAGCATAAGCCAGTAAACCAAATAGCATAATGCCGTCCGCCACGGGACGCAGCGCAGGGTTACCTGAGAAAGCAACATCCGCAACTATCAGGCCCACAGGTGGCACAAACCAGCTCGGTACCATGTGTGTCAGTGAGAAGTCACGGGCACGGTGATAAACAAAAGAAACAAGGAACGCGACGTGGGCGACCACGGCCAGCATCCAAAGAGAATCGCCCGCAAGAGGAGACACTTTGCCAACAGAAGCAGAAACAATCATCACGCCCATAGCAAAAGTAGGCACCACACTGCCGACAACAGGGTGCTGCAAATCGCACCAAAGACCTTTGGGAGAAAAAGTAAATTTCAGTGCGATCATCAATAACATCACACCACCGATCACCGCCCCTAAAACCTGAGCATTCCCACCGAAATTACCGACATTTTCCCAGCTCCAACCAAGGCTTGCGATTGCCAGCGCGAGTCCAGCCATTGGAGTAGGAAGTAAGTTGAGACGTCTACGCATTGCTCTGTCACATCTTTAGAAGAAAAACACATAAAATATGATAGAACGGCATCAGCATTTAGTATATCTGAATATCTTTAACCCAAAGTTAAATTATACTTAACCTAGGTTAAATCGACGGGTAAATAGCTAGATGTCATTGTCTCTTCGCCAGCTACAGGTTTTTGTCGCCGTTGCGCAGGAAAAAACCATCACGGCTGCATCCAGTCTACTTTTCCTCTCCAAACCTGCTGTCAGCATGGCTATAACAGAGCTGGAAAGTCAGCTGGGACACAAACTGTTTGAGCGGGTCAACAACCGTTTGATACTCAACGATCAAGGCCGTCGGCTCCTCCCGATGGCAGACGAACTGCTTACCCGAAGTGATGAAATTACCAAGGTTTTGAACTCTGATGGCGAACTATCCGGCCACCTTAGGTTGGGCGCGAGCGATACGATAGGAAACCAACTGGTGCCATTTTTGCTGAGGGATTTCAGGGCACAAAGTAATCATATTGACCAAGAGCTGGTGATATCTAACAGTCAGTCGATCATCGACAGATTGCTCGCATTTGAACTCGATATTGGACTGATTGAAGGACAAGGCGAGAGTAAGCACCATTTGGGAAATGATGATTTACACATGCAGCCTTGGCTCTCTGACGAAATGTGTATTGTTTGCGCCATCGACCATCCTTTGGCGCAAAAAGAGGGAATTACTTTGTTTGATTTGGAAAACCATGCCTGGCTGTTGAGGGAAACAGGCTCCGGCACCCGTGAGCATTTCCTCTCACGAATCGCCCCAAGGTTAGAGAACTGGACGGTAGCTTTTGAGCTTCGAACCACTGAAGCCATTATCAATTGTGCAGCTGCAGGACTCGGTTTGGCTTACCTTTCAACACTGGCCGCCAGGCATGCCATCAGCAATAAAAGACTTCATAAGCTGACATTGCCGCTCGATCTGCGCCGTCAGTATTGGTTGGCACACCACAAAAGCAAACACCACTCGCTGCTGTTTGAACGTTTTCTAACCTTTACCAGCGAGTGGCAAGTTAACGATTAATAGCTGTTATCACCCACGCTGAAAGCAATAATCTGGCTAATTTGGCAAAGTGGACGTCCACTTTCTTCCTGCCATTGATTAAAAGCTTCCTGCGCCGCATTCAAAGATTTTTGGGTATCCCGGCCACCATCAATGATCTTGTGAGCCCGCAGATATCCCTCAACATCGCCAGACAAGATAAAAGTATCTTTACCCATCATGCGAAGTGAATAAGGCCCGGTATTACCACCTAAGCGACTTCCATGCTTTTTCAGGTGTGCCCATAAGCCAATGATGTCACTTTCCGGCCACTCCGCGACAAACTTGGCAAAGCTGCCGTGTTGCTTCGCTGCGCTTTTCATCATCTGTGCATTGTGGGGAATGGTCATGACTTTACCCAGATGGCGAATGATCGCTGGGTTAGTGGCTTTCTCCTCCCACATCTCAGGCGGAGTTAGGCACATTTTTTCAATATCAAAGCCCCAGAAGACTTCTTCAAAACCTGGCCACTTGTTTCTCACTACCTGCCAATTCATTCCCGACTGGAAGATCTTCTGACTGAATGTCGCTAGCCATCGATCATCCGGGATCTCGCTAAGTTCTTTTTTGCTCTTAGGGTGTGCCAGACGCTGCTCCAGATCGCTGTTACTTCCCTTTCTTGTTGCTGCTCGATGATAAATATCTGAGAATTTTTCCAATGCCATCACAGTAATCACGGTTAAACTAGACAGGTAACTTTACTCTACTGTATAAACAGACAGTAAACAAATTAAGAGAGGTTAACCATGGCCGTTATCGTCAAATATGTGGTTGAACGCAACGGAGAAGAGAAGATGACTTTTACCTCTAAAGCGGAAGCTGACGCGTATGACAAAATGCTCGACATGGCAGATGAGCTATTTGAGCTGCTGGGTAAAAGCGAAGTCACAGGCGATGAAGCGCAACGCGAAGAATTGTCCCTTTTCCTTGCGCAAAATCGTGAAGAAGTACTCTATGCTCTGGGGGCTAAACGCAAGCCAACCCCAAAGCCAGCAAAGAAAAAGGCTGAAGCGCCAAAGGAAGATGACGCCGAGGCGGCTTAACTTCTCAATAAACGCTCCCATACGGAGCGTTTTTTATTTCAACATTGTCCTAATTTTCGGTCTATTTAACCCATATTCACTGCAAGAGCCGTTAATCTAAAGGATTCTCTCCCCTCACCCTTCAATCTTGATGCACTTCACTTTAAGATGTCTCCAGCTATCACAATTATCATGCAGCATCTGATATCAACCGATGCTGGTGGAAGAGACAAGGAGACTCCCGGATCATGGCCAGTTTTGCTCTAGCGTTTGGCACCGCGACCAAAAACAAAGATGGAAAAATCATCGAAGCATTTTTCCCAACCCCAGTTCTTAACCCTTCAGACTCTCTGGTTTCAGCTCTTGCTGACGTTGTAGGTTACCAGGGCGGTAACGAGGCGTTTGAAGTGGAAGCAGCACAATGCGCAGCTATCGCTTCTGCTTTCGCAGCAGCTGACGAGCAGGCAGCAGCATCATTTGCGGCCAAAGCAGCGGAGTCTAACCAACCACTCGTTCTGACTATTCTTGCGACTGACGAAAAGCCAGCAAGCGTGGCAGAGGGCTTCCTTAAGCTCCAACTCATTTCTCACCGTCTTGCTAAGCCTCATGGCATCGTGCTGGATGGCATTTTTGGCCTACTGCACAACATCGCGTGGACTAACCAAGGACCAATCGATCTACCAGAGCTGGCTGAACGTCAAATGGAAGCTCGCCTGAAAGGTGAAACCCTGACAGTAGATTGCGTAGACAAGTTTCCTAAGATGGTTGATTACGTGGTTCCTGCAGGCGTTCGTATTGCAGACACCGCGCGTGTTCGTCTGGGTGCGCATGTGGGTGAAGGTACCACTGTTATGCACGAAGGCTTCATCAACTTCAATGCAGGCACTGAAGGTGTCAGCATGGTCGAAGGTCGTATTTCCGCAGGTGTGATGGTCGGTAACGGCAGTGACATCGGTGGTGGTGCTTCAATCATGGGCACCTTGAGCGGTGGCGGCCAGATCGTTATCTCTATCGGCGAAAACAGCCTGTTGGGTGCGAACGCGGGTCTTGGTTTCCCACTGGGTGATCGCTGTACCATCGAGTCAGGTCTTTATGTGACTGCAGGTACAAAAGTCTCCATGCTGGATGCAAATGGCCAAGAAGTAGAAACTGTAAAAGCACGGGACCTTGCTGGCAAAACAGACCTTCTGTTCCGTCGCAACTCAGTGACCGGTAAGATTGAGTGTCTGACGAACAAATCTGCGGTTGAGTTAAACGCTGAGCTGCACGCGAATAACTAATGCTTTGAGATATGTACTAACAATAAAGGCTGACATTCTCGTCAGCCTTTTTTATATGTATCTATGTTGTTCGGTAGCTTAGAAAGGAAAATGATCCATTTGCGATGAACCACGCCCGATGTTCCAATTTTGATAGAAAATCCAGCCATCATTTCGATCATCACAAAATCCGTCATATCGCTCACCCATAAATCCCATTTTGAATGCACGGGAGGGGTCACAGAACTGCTCTTTTGAAGATTCGTATGAAGTTAAATAAACTTCTTTTGAGTCCATATCGGCTGCACCAAGCTCAGCTAAAGACTTATCGGAGCGTTTTGGCAATTGCAATGAAACGTCTCTTTCAGCTAGGCCAGTCCAATCTTGGTTTTGTGCGAGATCAAGCGTCGAGGTGCTGGTACACCCAGCTGCGAGTAAAACTGGCAAAAGTACCATCAGCTTTTTCATAATCACACTCCTCTACGCTAAAGATTTAATCTAACACACTTTTATGAACGGTTGCTGAACACTTAAGCAATTGGTTACGTAGTATTTAGCCAAAGAGATTTCATTACCGCCAAAACGCAAAAAGGCCATCCTTTCGGATGGCCTTTTTGACGGTATTAGAAGCCTGGCGATGTCCTACTCTCACATGGGGAGACCCCACACTACCATCGGCGCTGTTACGTTTCACTACTGAGTTCGGCATGGAGTCAGGTGGGTCCATAACGCTATGGTCGCCAAGCAAATTCGTTAAAATCTTGGAAAGCTGTTTTTAATTCTCGTTCTACACATTCAATGTTCTA
>NZ_LASY01000110.1:0-19374 GCF_000973155.1 Grimontia sp. AD028
TTCAAATTTTTCTTTAGACACGATCGTGTTCCTTCCTAGTTGTGAGCCGCACCCACCGTCGTGAGTGCGATCAGAAGTTTTTATTAATGCGGGCCAATAATGCCAGCATTAAAACCACCTATCAATCAAGAACGCTCTGCGATGATTGAATCAGCGATGTTCTTAGGAATATCAGCATAGTCACTGAATTCCATAGAGTAAGATGCGCGGCCCTGAGTCGCTGAACGCAAGTCAGTTGCGTAACCAAACATCTCAGCCAGTGGCACCTGCGCGCGAATGATCTTCAAGCCAGCTGGACCTTCATCCATACCACCAATCAGACCACGACGACGGTTCAGGTCGCCCACTACGTCACCCATCCAGTCTTCTGGAGTGGTAACTTCCACTTTCATCATTGGCTCAAGAATGACAGGTTGCGCTTCAAGTGCACCTTTCTTGAATGCCATAGATGCAGCGATCTTAAACGCCATTTCGTTGGAGTCAACATCATGGTACGAACCATCGAAAAGCGTTGCTTTGATATCAAGCACTGGGTAGCCAGCAAGTACACCGCTACTCATCTGCTCTTCAACACCTTTAGCAACAGCGCCGATATATTCTTTCGGTACCACACCACCAACGATTTCGTCGACGAAGACAAAACCTTCGCCTTTCTCAGATGGTTCCAGTTTCAGCCAAACATGACCGTACTGACCACGACCACCAGACTGCTTGACGAATTTACCTTCGACTTCAGCCGAACCACGGATGGTTTCGCGGTATGCCACCTGTGGCTTACCTACATTACATTCTACGCTGAACTCACGACGCATGCGGTCTACGATGATGTCCAGGTGAAGCTCACCCATACCTGAGATCAGGGTCTGGCCTGACTCGTCATCGGTTTCAACGCGGAATGATGGATCTTCTGCCGCCAGTTTACCCAGCGCGATACCCATTTTTTCCTGGTCTGCTTTAGAGCGTGGCTCTACAGCGATCTGAATAACTGGTTCAGGGAACTCCATACGCTCAAGAACCACTTTTGATTCTTGTGCACATAGGGTGTCACCTGTAGTGACGTCTTTCAGACCGATGGCTGCTGCAATGTCACCCGCGCGAATTTCTTTGATTTCTTCACGCTTGTTTGAGTGCATCTGAACGATACGGCCGAAACGCTCACGCTTTTGCTTCACTGAGTTGTAAACAGTGTCGCCAGTATTAACCACACCTGAGTAAACACGCAGGAAGGTCAAAGTACCCACGAATGGGTCTGTAGCAATTTTAAATGCCAGAGCTGCAAACGGTTCGTTGTCGTCAGAGTGACGCTCGATCTCGTTGCCATCTTCGTCTTCACCTTTGATCGCTTTCACATCAACAGGGGAAGGAAGGAACTCAATAACAGCATCAAGAACCGCCTGAACGCCTTTGTTCTTAAATGCAGAACCACAAGTCGCCAGTACGATTTCATTATTCAGTGTACGTTCACGCAGAGCTTGCTTGATTTCAGCTTCGGTCAGTTCACCCTCTTCGAGGTACTTATCCATCAGCTCTTCGTTTGCTTCAGCAGCGGCTTCGACCAGATTCTGGTGCCACTCATCAGCCAGCTCTTGCATGTCTGCCGGGATGTCTTCGTATGTGAAGCTCATACCCTGGTCAGCTTCGCTCCAGTTAATCGCCTTCATTTTGATAAGGTCGATAACACCGCGGAAGTCTTCTTCAGCGCCGATATTCAGATGAATTGGCACTGGAGTTGCGCCCAGTCGAACTTTAATTTGCTCAACCACACGCAGAAAATCTGCGCCTGCACGGTCCATCTTATTGACGAAAACCATACGAGGAACTTCATATTTGTCAGCCTGACGCCAAACGGTCTCTGACTGAGGTTCAACACCGGAAGAACCACAGAATACAACTACTGCACCATCCAATACGCGCAGGGAACGCTCTACCTCGATGGTAAAGTCAACGTGTCCTGGGGTATCAATGATGTTGATGCGATGCTCAGGGAATTGCGCATCCATACCGCGCCAGAAAGTTGTAGTCGCAGCGGAGGTGATGGTGATACCACGCTCTTGCTCCTGCTCCATCCAGTCCATGGTTGCTGCACCATCGTGCACTTCACCAATTTTATGAGAAAGACCGGTGTAAAACAGGATACGCTCTGTTGTTGTAGTTTTACCTGCGTCTACGTGCGCACAAATACCGATGTTACGGTAGCGCTCAATAGGGGTCTTACGAGCCACAGTAGTATCCTCTTACTAAGGGTATCCTTAGAGTGTGGTTTAGGCGCGACCGAAGTCGCGCCCAAAAAGGTATTACCAGCGGTAATGAGCGAATGCTTTGTTCGCTTCTGCCATACGGTGAACGTCTTCACGTTTCTTAACAGCAGTACCTTTGTTCTCAGATGCATCCAGCATTTCGTTAGCCAGACGCTGAGCCATAGATTTTTCACCACGCTTACGCGCAGCTTCAACCAACCAACGCATCGCCAGAGCGTTACGACGTACAGGACGTACTTCTACTGGTACTTGGTAAGTTGAACCACCAACACGGCGAGATTTAACCTCTACCGCAGGGCGTACGTTTTCAAGAGCGGCTTCGAACACAGACAGGTGATCTTTACCAGAACGCTCTGCCATGATGTCCAGTGCACCATAAACGATTTTTTCAGCAGTCGACTTTTTACCGTCAACCATTACGATGTTTACAAATTTTGCCAGCAGCTCTGATCCGAACTTAGGATCCGGCAGGATTTTACGCTGACCAATTACGCGACGACGTGGCATGGAAATTCTCCGTTGTCTTCTTCAGGTTTTATCCAAAACTTTTCAGTTTTTTCAAAATTACAAATTAATTAGTGTTTGGCCTTACTTAACGGATTCCATTAAGACTTAGGACGCTTCACACCGTACTTAGAACGACCTTGTTTACGGTCGTTAACGCCTGCACAGTCAAGTGCACCACGAACGGTGTGGTAACGCACACCTGGAAGGTCTTTAACACGACCACCGCGGATCAGAACAACTGAGTGCTCTTGCAGGTTGTGACCTTCACCACCGATGTATGAAGTAACTTCAAAACCGTTGGTCAGGCGAACACGACATACTTTACGCAGTGCCGAGTTAGGTTTTTTAGGAGTAGTGGTGTAAACACGAGTACATACACCACGTTTTTGCGGACACGCTTCCAGCGCAGGCACGTTGCTTTTTGCAACTTGCTTGATGCGTGGCTTGCGTACCAGCTGGTTAATAGTTGCCATTAAATAGCTCCTGATATTACTTACGTATAAGTGTGAAAAATCTATGCCCCACAAAAGTAGGGACGCGAAATTTTAGGCGTCGTCAAATGGGGTGTCAAGATTTATACAACGATCTTTGCTTTGATCGTTTTATAACCGCAACAATCCCAGACTATTACGCTAGTAGATAGACGGCTAAATCACCATTTCATTTGCGTGACATGCCGGGTTGTCAGCTCTACAAACCCTTCCATATCAATAAGTTCAAATTGTGAGGCGATTTGATGCTCGATGCCGCGGGCCATAGCGTCTTCTTGAAGCACATAAATCCTGCGCCCTGACGAAACCAGTTTTTCTTGCCACTGTCCTCCAAGGATCCCGGCGACAACAGCATCTTCCAGCAAAAGGATCTCACTGTGTTTCTCGGAATATCGCAGACAATTCGCCAGAGCAGATGAGGCATAAGGGGAAGCATTAACGGTATGAAGCATTGACGATCCTTAAAACTGGAGCACTTTGGCACATTGGCCCAGTGAGGCAGCAATGTCCGTTGGTGATCTTTTTTCTACCGTAATAACAAGGGGATGGTCACTCAAACCGCGCTCAGCTAAAGAGTCAGCACACACGTAGATCTCCTCTACATCGCACAGTGACAGCATTTTGAAGGTAGAAATATAGTCGCGACTCAGCACTTCATCCGGCTTTTGGCCCGCCAGCAATTGCATCACACCATCACCGACGAAAAACAGGACAAGATCTTCACTGTAATTGGAAGTTGCCAACACCGCATCGAGCCCTTCCCGGCCAGACGCGCTGCCATGAGGCGCAGAAGAGAAAACAAAACCTATCTTTTTCATACCAGCCCCTAAAACTGAATCACGCGATCAGCAGTCAGCAGGGCTTCTGAAAGCGCACCAAGACCTGCCTGAGAGAAGCTATCCGCCATGTTGGATGATGTGAGCGCATGCTGTTTCGCCTCTTCTTCGCTCACCTGACCACGACGCAGTGCAGCGGCAACACAGGTTTCCAGCTCGACGCCACTTTCTTTTGACAGTGATTGCCAAGCAGAAACCAAATCAAATTCGTCATTGGCTGGCACTGTCAGTGAGGAAGCGTTGGACACACCATCTTGATAGAAAAACACACGCGTTAACGTGTGTCCTTTTTCTATCAGTACTTTGGCAAAGCGGTACGCGGTGAGCGATGACTGGCGCCCGTATACTGGGCCATTCACCACCAGCACATAACTCAGGCTCATTTTTCGCCGTCCTCACCTTTTCGCTGACGGATGTAGAGATAAACCGTGTGTTTGGAAATATTAAGGCGATCTGCCACACGGTTGATGGCATCTTTGATATCGAAAATACCTTTATCGAACAGCTCCATCACAATCTGGCGGTTCTTGGTATTGTTCGACACAGATTTGTCTGCGTTGATCTCTTCGATGGTGCGCTCGACCGTTTGGTCTACCAGCTCGTCCACATCGCTGGCAAAGTTCACGGAAGACACAGCCTGACGAGCTTCTTCTGTCGGCATGAAAGCTTGCAGTACTTGAGAGAAAGGCGCATCCAGGTTGATGTTGATACACAGAAGGCCAATCACGCGGTTGTCCGCATTGCGGATGGCCACTGTGATAGATTTCATCAGAGTGTTGCCTTTGGCACGCGTGAAGTAAGCACGTGAGAAGTTTCGCTCAGATCCTTCAATATCACGCAACATACGCAGTGCCAAATCAGTGATAGGCGAACCCACCTGACGGCCAGTGTTCTCGCCGTTGGCAATTTTGATAGCAGAGGTGTTCAAATCTTCCAGCGAGTGCAGCACGATTTCACAGTGCTGACCAATCAGGGCTGCAAGACCATCTACCACGGCTTCATAAGATTTCAGGATAACGCGATCGGTGTCAGTGAAAGGATTACTCTCGATAAAGTCACTTTCGACGATCACGTCCGCACCAAAGCTGTCTGTCGATACCACAGGTTTATCTTCCTTTGTGATGGATTTCGTTTACCGCAGGCAAAGATAAACGAAAGCTGCAAACTTTAAAATCTAGCGATAAGTCTAACAGACTTAGATCAAGAAAATAAAAAAACCCCGACAAAAGCCGGGGTTCTCTTTGTAAGCAAACGTGCAATCGAGGGATTAACCTTTCGCTTCGTCACCTTTGCCTTTGATTTCCAACAGCTCAACTTCGAACACTAGCGTCGAGTTGGCAGGAATCGCTGGCGTATCCTGAGAGCCGTATGCCAGCTCAGGCGGGATAACGAACTTGAACTTAGAACCTACAGGCATTAACTGAACGCCTTCAGTCCAGCCCGGAATCACGCGGTTTAGCGGGAAAGTCGCTGGCTGGTTGCGGTCGTAAGAACTATCGAACTGGGTACCGTCAGTCAGGGTGCCTTTGTAGTGAACGACAACTGTGTCTTCTGCCGCTGGTTTATCACCCTCACCCATTGTTTCTACCAGGTACATGAGGCCAGAATCTGTGGTATTCACACCGTCAGTCTTCGCAAACTGTGCTCGGAAGTCTTCACCAACTTTCACTGCTTCTGCTGCTTTTTCCTGAGCTTTTTCCTGAGCCAGTTGGGCAACACGCTGATCCAGCGCTTGCAACGCCAGCTGCGCTTCTTCTTCGGTCAGCTTGGATTTGTCAGCAAATGCGTCCTGCACACCTTGCAGAACCAAGTCGTTGCTCAAAGCCAAGCCCAATTCTTCTTGCTGGTCCAGATTGGCTTTCAGGTACTGCGCCAGGGACGCACCAATCGCGTATGCCGCTTTGTCATCTTCAGTGGCGAACGTTACAGCTTCAGCAGCAACAGGCGCTTCAACTTTTGCGGTTTCGTCTTTCGCTTCTTCCTGACAACCCACAGCTAGTGCAACAGTGGCAGCCAGCAGCGACATTTTAAAAACTGATTTCATTAGTGACTCCGTTGGTATAAAACCCACATTTCTTTTATTCGCTTACGCGATAACGATGCGAAAGCCCGAAACGATCAATATACTCGACGTTATAGGGGTCCAAGATAAGGAACACAAGGGCAATGCGACAATTCGTCCGCACAATTTGCTTATTTCTGACACTGTTAGCACTTTCCGGCTGCTTTCACTCTACCCATGAAGCCCAGCGCTGGACGCTGGATCCGGATGGCGTGACCAGTTTCAGCCTTAGCCGAGACGGCCGCTTCGCGCTCATCGCTTCCACGTCCCACGGCATTGATTTGTGGGATTTGGTACAAAATAAAAAGCTGGCCGAATTCGGCGATCAAGACCCGGATAAAAATACCGTGCTCGCCAGTCAGATCTCCGACAACAACCGCTACGCCATTACCGCCACATCGCAAAACTTTGCGGTATGGGATTTGGCATGGGGACAAGCCGAAGGTCTGTGGTCGATTTCCGACGGCATTATCCGCGACGTTGATATCAGCAATAATGGCGAAAAAGTCCTGCTTGCCCTTTCGAATGGCAAAGCCCTATTCGTGGACTTAGGCACAGGAAGACGCTTAGAGTTCCTTGCCCACCAAGATAAAGTGAACAGTGTGTCGCTCGCGCCCAATGGAAAATTCGCCATGTCAGGCGGTAATGACCACAATGCCTTTTTCTGGAGCACGGAAACCGGACAAATCCTCAATGAGTTTCCTCATGAACATCGTATTACCCGCGTAGAGTTGCACCGCACCGGTAAATTCGCTTTCTCTGCAGATGGTGACGACACCGCCATTATCTGGGATTTATCGACGGGCGAGCCGAAAACAGAGCTCAACATGTTCCACCGCCACCCAAATTTCTCTACTGCCCGTTTTTCAGATGATGGCACCAAACTGGTGACCGGCACACCGGGACGACGGGTAGAGTTTTGGGATGTAGAAAGCGGGGACAATCTCGGCCGCTGGCTGGCGGAGGAGCAACAAAATACGCGTCCACCCAGTGCAGTCGTGTATGATGTCGCCATCGATCCAACTGGTCGCGTGATTTCCGGCACTTCCGCCGGTATCGCTCAGGCGTGGATAGCAGAGTAATTTGAGATACCAAAATGACCGAGACAGAACTGCGTCTGCAGAAACAAATTGACGATCTGGAGATCAAACAGGCTTTTCAGGAACACACGATTGAAGAGCTGAATGATGCAATCACCGAGCAGCAAAAAACCATCGACAGGATGGCTACGCAAATATCGTTTTTGGTGACCAAGCTGAAAGCGATGGAGCCGGCAAACATTGCCAGCATGTCGGAAGAAACACCGCCACCGCATTATTAAACACCTCAGAAAACAAAAGGCCAGTATCTGCTAGCCTTTTGTTTTTCAATTAACGCTTATTTGACAGTCGATAGGTTTTCATCCGCAAAAATAGCCACCAACGCTTCTCCTTTCTCGTTCACCGTCGCGCGGTACATGCCCGGACAATTCAATTCGAAATTCACCTGTCCGCCAGCATCAATGGCAATGACTCCGCCTTCTCCGCCAAGGCTCAGGAAATCACCATGAATCACATCGCGGCAGGCTTGTTCTATGGATGCCTCACCATATTGCATGCGTCCCGCAATATCGCCTGCAACCGTGCAGCGCATCAGAAGCTCGCCCATACCGGTTGCAGAAACCGCCACATTGCCGTTGCGGGCATAATTCCCTCCGCCAATGATCGGTGTGTCACCAACTCTGCCCCAGCGCTTGTTGGTGAGTCCGCCCGTGCTGGTTGCAGCAGCCAGATTGCCTTCTTGGTCGAGCGCTACCGCTCCGACTGTGCCGTGTTTCTTTTCATCCGGATAGCGCGCTTCCGATAGTGCAACGCCGCCGTTTTTTTTCATCGTTTTCAGCTCGTTGTAGCGACGATCCGTGAAAAAGTAATCCTGTTCGACATACTCATAACCGCATTCTCTAAATGCAAAGGACTCGGCGCCCTCGCCTGCCAACATCACATGGGGGCTTTTTTGCATCACATCACGGGCAAGTTGTACCGGGTTTTTGATATGACGAATCAGGGTTACAGCACCGGCTTCAAGGTTTCTGCCATCCATGACCGAAGCGTCCATCTCAACGGTTTCTTCATGGGTAAGCACCGACCCTTTGCCTGCATTGAAAAGCTCGCTGTCTTCCATCACAGTCACAGCGGCGACTGTCGCATCAACCGCCGATCCACCTCGCTCCAACAAAGCATGTCCAGCCAATACTGACTGCGCCAGTGCTTTACGATAAGCAGCTTCCAGCTCGGGTGTCATCAGACGGCGTTCAATGGTGCCAGCACCACCGTGTATGGCGATAGAAAAGGGGCGGGTCATGATGATTCCTTTCGAAGTGAGAGTGGATATCCGATGAGATTAATATGAAATTGCACAATAAAAAAGCGCCAACCGACTGATCGATTAGCGCTTTCTTTTAAGGCTTTTCAGCTAGGAACAGCTGCAGCCTAAGGCTTAGTGAGAGCCGCAGCCACCACCGCCACAACATTCGTGGTCGTCGCCTTTATCTTCGCCGCCACAGCAACCGCCTTCGTCGTCATGGTCGTGACCACCGCAGCAGCCGCCAGACTGATGGATGTGACCGTGTGCAATTTCTTCTTCCGTCGCCGCACGCAGTTCTACCACTTCCACGTTGAACGTCAGGGTTTGGCCAGCCAGCATGTGGTTACCGTCAACCACGACTTCATCGCCGTCAACATCAGTCACTTCAACTGGGATTGGACCTTGGTCAGTGTCCGCCAGGAAGCGCATACCAACAACGATTTCGTCAACGCCCTGGAACAC
Organism: Grimontia sp. AD028; assembly: GCF_000973155.1. Lineage (NCBI taxonomy): Bacteria > Pseudomonadati > Pseudomonadota > Gammaproteobacteria > Vibrionales > Vibrionaceae > Grimontia > Grimontia sp. AD028. Next base: position 8,960 of record NZ_LASY01000110.1, read on the forward strand.
GTCAGCAGGTACGCGCTGAACCATTGCATCCAGGTATTCGCCGTACGCTTCTTCCGGCGCAACAGTCACTTCGAAAGATTCGCCAGCTTCGCGGCCTTCCAATGCATTTTCCAGACCTACGATCAGGTTGTTGTGACCTTGCAGGTACTGCAGTGGCATTTCTTTGGTTGATTCATCAACCACGATGCCGTCTTCGTTTTTCACTTGGTAAGCAATGCTTACTACCACGTCTTTAGTGATTTTCATCTTAACTCCGGAAGCGGTTCAAGGGTGTCGACACAGCGACACCTGCTCATTTCGGCGCCGATAATACAGAAATAAACTGACTTCGACTATGGGATTCGTTATTGCGGTTTAAATATCCCTATCACCTGAGCATCCTGCTGCTGCGCAACGGGCTGTTTCTCTTCCGCAGACATCGGTGAGCGCCTGTCGGTATGACCGCACTGCACGCACTCCACCACTTCCACGTGGTGTTCTTGCCACCAGCGCATTGTGTCCGTTGCACTACATGAGGGACAGGTTGCGCCAGCGATAAATCGTTTCTTGGCCATGTACTTCCTTGCCTTCGTTCTTATTGTTAGCTATCTCGGTTCCAGCTCTGGTGCCGTTCGGTATCCCCTTTCATTTCGAGGTCGAACAGTTCTTCAAGCTCCACTCGCGCTTCTTTGGTCCGGGATGCAGCCATGGAATCTTCACTGTGGTGGGGCTGCATTTCGTGTAATCGCATTTCATCCAGTTTTCTGAAAAATGCCTCTGCGCGTTTGGCTTTATACGGGTGCATGCCCAGTGCGATCAATGTCTGTTTCCCTAAATCAAGCGCACTTAAAAAAGTTTCCCTGGAAAAACCCACCACGTCATGATCGAGTAATTGGTTTGCCTCAACACGGCTTCGGGCCCGGGCGAGCACTTTCAGATTCGGGAAATGTTGCTGACAAAGTTCGACGATTTCCATCACTTCTTCCGGCGAATCCGCGCAAACGATGATGGCCTCTGCCGTTGCCGCCCCTGCGGCCCTCAATAAATCAAGCTGGGTTGCATCCCCATAATACACCTTGTAGCCAAACTTACGCAGCAAGGCGATTTGCGAAGGATCGCGCTCCAGTATGGTCAGTTTGATCTTGTTGGCGAACAGCAATCTACCCACCACCTGACCAAAACGACCAAAGCCGGTGATGATGACGCGGGCGCCTTCATGATTAAATTGCTCCGCCGCGGGCATTTCGGCATCCGCATTTATGGTGCGGGCAAACCATTTGGATTGCAGCATCAGCAGTATCGGGGTTGTCATCATAGACAAACTCACTACCACCAGCAGAAAAGCATTAAGCTCTGGCGTCAGCAGGTTTTCACTTCGCGCTGCAGTAAACAATACAAACGCAAATTCCCCACCCTGGCTAAGCAGCAAAGCAACGTGACTGCGGGATTTCTCGCTACCACCAAAGACGCGGGCTAACCCATATATGATGGCGGCTTTTACGCCAATCAAGCCAGCGACCGCAGATAAAATTTCCAGCGGATATTGGAGCAGCAAACCAAGGTCAACCGCCATGCCCACAGCGATGAAAAAGAGGCCCAGCAACAAACCTTTAAAGGGCTCGATGGCGATTTCCAGCTCGTGGCGGTATTCACTCTCTGCCAACAGCACACCTGCCAAGAAGGTGCCTAGCGCCATAGAGAGTCCAAGTGACTGCATACCAATAGCGATGCCAATCACCAGCATCAAAGCAGTCACGGTGAACATCTCTTTGACGCGGCTGAGCACCACCCAACGTAGCAAAGGACGCAACAGGTAATGACCACCGACCAAGAGCACCAAGATCGCTCCCAGCATGATGCCCACATCCAGCCAGCTGCCACCTGCACCCCCTGCCATCGCAGGAAGCACCGCAAGCATAGGGATCACTGCGATATCTTGAAACAAGAGCACCGCAAAGCCTGATTGCCCGGCTTCGCTTCGCATCAAGCGTTGTTCTTCGATAATCCTCATGGCGATGGCCGTGGATGACAGCGCCAGCCCCATCCCGACAACCAAGGCATCAACGCGACCGACACCCCAGTAATAGGCAATAAGAGCAATCACCACGGTACTGATAAAGACCTGAGAGCCACCAAAGCCAAGGATTGGCCGTCGCATCTGCAACAGCTTCTTTGGATTCAATTCCAGACCAATCAGGAACAGCAGCAGCACCACGCCAAGCTCGGCAAAGTGCAGAATCGCTTCTACGTCTGTAATCAGGCCAAGCCCCCAAGGGCCAATCACCACACCGCCGATCAGATATCCCAGCACAGAGCCAATTCCGAGGCGCTGGGCAAGGGGAACTGCCACCACCGCAGCGGCAAGGAAAATCAGAGCGTCCAGAAGGTAGTTATGTCCCATTACACCACCTCCGACACAGGATGACAGAGCCAATCGGCGTAGAGTTCGGCATGAGCTTCCCTGTCTTCATCGCTCACTCGGCGAGCCCAGTGAAGCACAAGCGGATCGACCCAACGCATCTGGCAAAGGAGTGCAGTCAGCTCAAACGGCTGTAACAGTTCCTCCATACTGTATTTGTTGTAACCGGTTTGGCTGAAGGCTTCCGCAGCACCGCCGGTGGTAATGACAAAGCGGCAAATCTTGCCAGCCAATGCATTACCGCCACCGTGGGCAAAGCCTTTACCAAGCACCACATCAATCCACTCTTTTAGAAGCGAAGGACAGGAATACATTTGAAGTGGGTGTTGGAACACAATCACATCGTGTTCTAGAAGAAGCTCACGTTCATGGTGAACATCAATAATAAAGTCAGGATAGGCTGCATAGAGGTCGTGTACTTTGACATGGTCAAATTGACGGGCAGCCTCAATCATCCGTTTGTTGGCGACAGACTCGTGCGGGTCTGGGTGAGCAAAGACCACCAGCACTTTCGATTTAAATAACGACGTTGTCGGGGTTCCCATTTGGCAGCAAAATCCTTTTAAGCTTTCCAACGCCCAATGTGTGGTAGAGCGAAGAGGTAACATAATATTTTTTATAATCTTTTTATCATGACACAAAACTGCCAACTCTGCGGCTTTGGCGTCATCCTTCAACCATACGGTAAATCGTCCCGCATTTCACCGCTCTGCCGTGGTCCATTTTTGCGCCTCTCTTAAGTAAATCGCCGTCGTGTGATATAACAGCGCCAGTTTTTCGACCCCACATTCCTGCGGCCGGAGCCGCCAAGAGTCATGATCACTATTTCTGATATTCAGCTACTTCGTGGTGGCAAACCGCTGCTTAACAATGCGTCTGCCACTATCCACCCGGGCGACAAAGTCGGTCTGGTCGGTAAAAACGGCTGCGGTAAATCGACCCTATTTGCGTTGCTGAAAGGCGAACTGTCCCTTGATGCGGGTAGTTGTAACTTCCCAAACGGCTGGCAAATGGCGTGGGTGGCGCAGGAAACCCCAGCGCTGGAACGCGAAGCGATTGAATATGTGATTGACGGGGACCGTGAATACCGCGCGCTGGAGCAGGCCCTTCGTGCTGCTGAAGAAGCAGATGACGGCCACAAGGTCGCCACCCTTCATGACAAAATTGATGCGGTCGGCGGCTACAGCATTCGCGCCCGCGCGGCAGAGCTGCTGGATGGTCTTGGCTTTCGTCAGGATCAGATGAGCTGGAACCTCACCCAGTTCTCCGGTGGTTGGCGTATGCGCCTGAACCTCGCACAAGCACTGCTATGTCGCTCAGACTTACTGCTGCTCGACGAACCGACCAACCACTTGGATTTGGACGCCGTGATGTGGCTGGAGAAGTGGCTGCAAAACTACCGCGGTACACTGGTACTCATTTCCCATGACCGCGATTTCCTTGACCCAGTGGTTAACCGCATCATCCATATCGAAAATGACCTGCTGAACGAATATACGGGAAATTACTCTGCCTTCGAAACCATGCGCGCAGAAAAGCTTATCCTGCAACAGGCGATGTACCAGAAGCAGCAAAAGCAAATGGCGCACATGCAGTCGTACATTGACCGCTTCCGCTACAAGGCCAGTAAAGCCCGTCAGGCGCAGAGCCGGATTAAAGCGCTCGAGCGCATGGAAAAAATGCTGCCAGCACAATTTGATAACCCGTTCAGTTTCGAATTCCGCGAGCCGTCTGCCCTGCCTAATCCTATCCTGATGATGGAAGAGGTGTGCGCAGGATATGGCGACACCATGATTCTGGAAAAAATCTTCCTGAATCTGGTGCCGGGCAGCCGAATTGGTCTGCTTGGCCGTAACGGCGCAGGTAAATCAACGCTCATCAAACTGCTTTCCGGCACAGTACCCGCACAGGCTGGTGAGCTGCGTTATTCGCAGGGTGTGAAGATTGGTTACTTTGCCCAGCACCAGTTGGAAACGCTACGTGATGATGAAACGGCCATCCAGCACATGATGCGTCTGGCACCGGAAGCGACAGAGCAACAGCTTCGCGATTACCTCGGCAGCTTTGGCTTCCATGGTGATAAAGCGCTGGATGTGATTGCGCCTTTCTCTGGCGGTGAAAAAGCACGTCTGGTGCTGGCATTAATTGTCTGGCAAAAACCGAACCTGTTGCTGCTCGATGAGCCTACCAACCACCTTGATCTGGACATGCGCGCTGCACTGACCATGGCACTGCAATCGTTTGAAGGCGCCATGGTTATCGTGAGCCACGACAGATACCTGCTCCGTGCAACCACTGACGATCTGTATCTGGTGCATGACCGTAAGGTTGAGCCGTTCAATGGCGACCTGAATGATTACCATCAGTGGCTGAATGAATTGCAGCGCTCTGAGCGTCGTCAGGAGCAGGCAGAAAACGCCAAACCCGCAGGTGCAAATACTCAAGCAGCACGTAAAGAACAAAAACGTCTGGAAGCAGAATTTCGCAAGCAGACTGCGCCTACCCGCAAGAAAATTGACACGCTGGATACAAAACTCGAAAAGTATTCTGCAACAATTGCTGAAGTAGAATCTCAACTGGCGGAACCTTCTATTTATGAAGCGTCCAACAAAGAGAAACTTACCGAATTGCTGCGCCAGCAGGCAGACGCGAAATCATCGCTCGAAGAGGTCGAACTGGAATGGATGGATCTTCAGGAACAACTGGAGAAAATGGAAGCGGAGTTCCAAGGCCGCTAAAACAGCAAGCCACAGCCGATGGGCTGTGGCAATTTTGTCTGCATCATTACGGACAGCAAGAGGTCAAACACGCCTGCCTTAAACTTCAGGATCAGTTCAAAGGCAATGTGAATCTCGCGCTGCTATTAGCCTGGCTGGAAGACGCCGGGTTTTCCCTTTCGGCCTCATCACTCGCTCAACTTCGCCAATCATTGGTTCAGTCAGAAACCCTGCTCACGCGCTATCGCTTGATGCGGCGCGATCTCAAACCGCAGCTCTCACGCGGGGCTTACCAGAAAATGCTTAACTATGAGCTGACATTAGAGAAGTTCCAGCAGCAGGAATTGCTCACCTGTATAAACCAGCAAGTTTGGGAAGAAAACGCCTCTTCCTCTCTGGAAATGTACTGCTCGCAGTTAGATGGGGATGCACATTACCTTTATCCCGCGTTGATGAAAGGACTTCATACCTGCTCGTCGTAAAGGACTATCGTCATCTCACAGGCTTCATCACGAAGTGGCACCAATTCAAGATACGCCGGAGAAGCGTAAAAACGTTCGACAGCTTCAACATCCCGATAGCGAAAAACGGCGGTGACATGCTCTTCCGCTTTGTCACCCCGGAAAGCCCCCACGCAATTTCCTCGAACCACCACTTCCACACCAGCTTGGTCGAGCAGCACTTTGGCCGCTAACACATACTCGCCGAATTTCTCGGCATCTTTGATGGTGGCATAAGAAAAATTAAGTACAGACATACGAGACTCCCTGCTTACAGCCAAATAAAGATTAAGCAGGATGCGGTCAGGGTTCCCATCACGCGGTTAAACACTTTCCAGCTTTTTTCTGAAGACAGCACTTTCCCCACCCAGACGCCAAAGCCCGCCCAAATAGATGTCAGAGACAAGCCTACTATGAGAAAAGTAATGACAATCACCATGGAAGATATCCAATAGTCTCCGCCCGCTAAGGTAAAGGTACCCACCGCACTCACCGCCATTGCCCACGCCTTGGGATTGACGTACTGAAATAATGCTCCTTCCATCAGGGTCATCGGCCGGCGATCGCTGGAAGCATCTTCAGAAGGTGCCCCCGACTTGGCAATGCGCCATGCCAGATAAAGCAGGTACGCGCTGGCCAGCAGCTTCATCCCTTCCTGTACCCAAGGATAGAGTTGAAACACCGCTCCCAATCCTGCTGCAACCACGCCAATTAAAGACGCAACACCAAGGGAAATACCAACAAGATGAGGCACAGTGCGTCTGAATCCAAAGTTAGCTCCCGATGCTGTCAGCATCATATTGTTCGGTCCCGGCGTCCCCGTCATGGTCGCCGCAAAAAGCGCCAGTGTTGCCAGAAAAGATAGTTCCATCATGAATTGTCTCCTTGCTCACATTGTATCGATACAATTCAAGTTAATGATTGAAATTGACCTACTCATTGTTCAACATTCACGCTAACAGGGATCAAAAACACGATCAAAAGGTTTATTGTCACCATGACAATCATCAATATTGAATTAGACAAATCCGGGGCTCCCATGTATCGGCAGATTGCCGATACCATTGCGGAGAAAGTGGCGACCAAAGAACTGGCACCGGGAACCAAACTGCCGACCCACCGCGCACTGGCGGATGCGTTGTCAGTCACCGTAGGAACAGTCACCCGCGCGTATGCAGAAGCGGAGCGACGAGGCATTGTCGAAGCCAAAGTCGGTGCAGGCACTTACATTTGCGAGAACAACCGCCCACTGTGGTCTTTTTCCGATCCTGATCGACAAGATGTGCTGAGCTTTGGCTACAACGTGCCGCCAACGATTAACCGTGCCGATCTCTTCGCAGAAGCATTGGAGCAACTTGCTGCCCACCCGCAGGAACTCAACAGTCTGATGCTGTATCAGCCTCCTTCCGGCATTGTGCGTCACCGTGAAATTCTGGCCGACTGGTTGAATGGGCATAAGGTGAACGCCGATCCGTCGCGCTTGCTGTTCTGCTCCGGCGCGCAAAATGCCATGCAGCTTTGCCTGATGACCCTCTGCCGAGCCGGGGATACTATCCTTACCGACAAGTTCACTTACCCCGGTTTACTCAGTCTTGCCAGACAGCTGCAACTCACGGTGAAGCCCGTAGAGATGGATGATGAAGGCATGTTGCCAGAATCCTTAAGCGCAGCCTGCCAGCAATATCAGGCGAGATTGGTGTACCTCACGCCAACTCTGCAAAACCCGACGACAGCGACCATGAGTGAAGCACGCCGACAGGCACTCATCGAGGTGTGTGAACAACAGCAACTGATGATCGTGGAAGATGACATCAATGGCCTGCTTCCCCGTGAACGGCCTTCACCGATGGTCAATCTGGCACCTGACAATGTGATATATATCGGTGGGCTGGCGAAGACACTGGCGCCCGGTCTTCGTCTGGGCTTCCTGCATCTGCCGGAACGCTTCTATCCCCACTTCGTTAATGCACTGCAAAACCACAGCTGGATGATCAGCCCGCTTTTAACTGCCATGGCGGCGATCCTTTTAGAGAATGGCTCAGCAAACCAGATCCTTGACACCATTCGTACTGAAATGGAAACGCGGTGGGAAATCGTCACCCGCTATCTTGGTACTGAGTCGATGCGTTACCATCCCAATGCATTTCACGGCTGGCTAACATTGCCCGAAGGTTGGTCTCTCAGTGAGTTTCTTTCGGCGAGCAAAGCAGAGGGCCTAGAGCTGAAATCGTCTGAGCTTTTTGTTCCCGCAGGATATTCCGCGCCACCGACGGTGCGGATTGCTGTGAGCGCACCGCCTAGTCGCGAGTTACTTGAACAGGGCTGCGAGAAGCTCGCCAAGCTGTTGGCGAATCCACCACTGACTGAATTTGCGTTGTAAGAGATAGAAATGGAACAAACAGCATGCAAGCCTTTCGTGCCGATGAAAGGCGGCAAGAACCCACATGTCCAAACCTTGCTTCCGCGCTTTTTGCGCAGGAAAGCGGTCTTTGAACCGGTCTGGCAACGCCTTGAAACGCCGGATGGGGATTTTCTGGATATCAGCTGGACACAAGACCCGACAACTGTCGGTGACAAGCCTATCGTGGTGTTGTTTCACGGTCTTGCCGGGTGTTTTTACAGCCCTTATGCCAACGGTTTGCTCAATGCCTTTAAGCAACAAGGTTGGGTCGGCGTTTTAATGCACTTTCGCGGCTGTAGCGGCTCGCTGAACAAAATGCCACGCAGCTATCACTCAGGTGAAACGGGAGATGCCCGCTTTTTCCTCGAGTATCTAAACAAACGATTCCCTGCCAATACCAAAGTCGCTACCGGCGTCTCCCTCGGTGGCAACATGCTGGTGCGCTATCTGGCAGAGTTTAAAGACGATCCCATCATCAAAGCTGGATGCGTCATCAGCCCACCTTTGGATCTGGCAGCATGTTCCAGCCGCATTCGTCAGGGTTTTTCCCGCGTCTATCAAGCGTATCTGCTCCGCTCAATGAACCGCACCCTCGGTAACAAACTTGCCCGTCACCCGCAAATCGGGCACTGGAAAAGCGGGGAGAAAGTGGCGATATCGAACCTCTATCAATTCGACCAAACCGTCACAGCACCACTGCACGGATTCAACGATGCTGAGGATTATTATCGCCAATGCAGCGGCTTAGGTGTGTTGCAGGAAATTGCGGCTCCGCTCAAAGTGATCCATGCTAAAGATGATCCTTTTATGACGGAAGCGGTGATCCCCAAAGCGCCGCTCCCGGACAACATTGACTATCACCTGACCGAATATGGCGGTCACGTCGGATTTGTCTCCGGTACCTTGAATGCACCAGACTTCTGGCTGGAAAAAGAGGTGCCACGCTGGTTAGCCCTGCATATCGACGCCGAATAAAGGCGCAATAACACCAAGAAAGCAGGGCGAGAGAGGTGGACGATGGCAATATCTCGCACTGCTTTTATGCTGCTATGGTGGCTCCCCTTCGCTGCGCAGGCAGAAAACACAGCCCCTTTGCGCTTTGGGCCGCTGATTGCCCAAAGTCAGGCACCGCTGCAAACCACAGGGCTCACACCGATACTCCAAGACCCGTTTCAATTAAAAGCGGGACAAACAGATGCCTTCGCTTCCGTCGCTATTGGCAGCGTTTGGGCACCTTCACAGGAATACAACTTCGACTACTATCACAACCAGTTTATGGGCGGCTTCGTTCATGCGCTGGATGAGGAAAAACGGATTGGGGTTTGGCTGCAATACCGCTATGCGGCAAACAACCGATTGGATGGCCTAACGGAAAAGTTCCATAGCATTTTTGGCATCGACCAAAACGGTCGCACCGAAGTCGATGAAGACAGGTTCTACATCTATGTCCCCAGCACCATGGACGCGCCAGTCGAAGACTTCACTGGCGACCCTTTACTCAGTGCCATCAATCTGTATGGCGAGCAAACACTCTATGAAGACATGCACCATGCGGTGAGTGCGGGTGTCACCCTGTTCTTTAACCGGGTCAGCCATGGCGTGTTTGCCAACACTTCCTTCGAGCAGTCTGCTCAGCTCAACTATGGCTACCAAAGAGAGAAACACCGGCTGACCGCCATGGTGTCGCTCGTCCACCGACCGGATAAACCCCAGCATTTTGTTGAGGTAAAACCCTGGGGTATTAACGCGGGTATCAGCTACCAGTATCAATGGTTCACGCATCATGAGCTGATAGGCGAATACCTGATATCGCAAGGCAAAGCAGCCGGGGCAGGGCTGGGTGAGCTTAATGCCTTGGTGCACGAGTTTGCGCTGGGTTACCGCTACCTTTTTAATAACAGTGCGATAGAATTGGTGGCTATAGAGAATATGTTCAATCACGATAACAGCACGGATATCGTGTTTAACGCCAACTTCCGGCACCGTTTTTTGTAGTAGGTAAAGCCACCATGATTGTTCCCTGGCAAGAGATCCCCGAAGAGACCCTTAGAAACCTGATTGAGCACTTTGTGCTGCGTGAAGGGACAGATTACGGCGAGCAGGAAGCAAGCTTCGAGGAAAAGGTGGAACAGGTCTACAATCTGCTCAAAAACAAAGAAGCCGTGGTGGTGTTTTCTGAGTTGCACGAAACGGTGGATATCAAACCTGTGCGATCACTTGCCTAGGGTCTGTTGACCTTTGGTGGTTAAATTTTGTTCTAGCCCTAAACGTTTTAGGCGCGGCGAGGTGTGTGCCGCCTAGTTATTCTAAGCAAATACACCTCAACAAAGCATAAAACGCTTAGGGCAGAACCCTTCGGGCAGCGTTTGTGGGGACTTTCTGCTGCGTTATCGGCTTCT
>NZ_LASY01000111.1:0-12097 GCF_000973155.1 Grimontia sp. AD028
CTCGAGCATTTTTCCTGCGCTATTTCTGATCACCTATCTACTGTGATTGGTATTATCAAACTTCCTGTTGCAATTCGTCATCCACGATCTATTATTGATAATAATTCTCATTATCAAAATTAAAGCAATGACAGGATTACTTTCCCGACTCTTCGCGCCGGTTTCAAAGCGGCATTTCTGGGCGATGAAAAAACGTCGCCTTTTAGTACCGGTGTTGTTACTTGCGCTGATTTTCGCTGAACCAACACGTGCGGTGACACTCGCTGCGCTGTCTGATGCTTTCTGGCAAGTGGCTGCTTATGTGGCTGCGACATTAGCGCTTTTTCACTATTTGACGAACAAGTTCGAGCGTCATGGCGCTTGGGTATCGAGTTTGGCAAAAAAGAAAAATCTGCAGGTGGTGTTTTCAGCGGCAATGGGCGCTTTACCGGGATGCGGTGGCGCCATTGTTGTTATCACCCAGTTTGTACGTGGCAACCTTAGCTTTGGCAGTGTGGTTGCAGTGCTTACAGCGACGATGGGTGATGCTGCGTTCTTGTTGTTAGCCACCAAGCCTTCGGATGGCATCTTTATGATTGGGTTAGGCTTTGCCGTCGGTGTGGTTTCCGGACAGATTGTCGATGCGCTGCATCGTGATGACTTTATGCGACCCAAACACTCTCCGGCAAAACCTAACCCATGTTCCAAACAAGCCGACAGCCAGACTGTTATCGGTGTGCAGGGGCGCTTTTGGCAATGGGTGTTGCTTCCATCTCTGGTGATGGCACTGCTTGGCTCAATGCAGTTTGATACCGATGCGTTGCTTCATCTTCCTGTTGGCACTTCCGAGCTGGTTGGTGCGGTTCTCGCGATAACGACGGTGACCTTCTGGGCACTGGCGCGAGAAGCGGAAAATTATGAGTCTTTGGTGGGAGAAGATCCCAAAGACAGTGGATCGCACCTTTTCGAGCGGGTCGCTCAGGACACTAACTTTGTGATGGTCTGGGTGATTGCGGCCTTTCTGGTGTTTGAGCTTTGCGTACTCTGGCTGGGGATGGATCTCAGTGAACTCTTTACTGGCTGGGGCGCTTTGGTGCCATTAATGGGGGTCCTTGTGGGCATATTGCCCGGCTGCGGGCCTCAGATTCTAGTTACCAGTTTGTACATCAGCGGCGCTGTGCCAATGTCCGCCCAAATTGGTAATGCGATTTCCAATGATGGTGATGCGCTTTTCCCTGCGATTGCGCTGGCACCAAAGGCTGCCATTGTCGCCACCCTTTATTCAACTTTGCCGGCATTGATCGCTGCTTACAGCTTCTTCTGGCTGGTAGAAAGCTGAACCTTCAGGTTGGGTATACGCCTGACTATTGTTAATAGCACTGATGGTTTTTCGAACAGGTCAGGTCTTTTCTGTTGGTCAAAAAGGCATCTAATAGTTATTTATTTTGTTAATCAGATGTTTATCAGATTGAAAACTCCATTCTGGATGTGTGATGTGTCGCATAAAAGTGACTCGATGTTGTAAAAAGGGAATGTATTTAGTTGGGATTCCGCTGCTAATCTCATCGCGCTTGATTGTGAAGAGCAAGTTAACCAATCAGATTAAAATTCGGTTCATTGAGTTCTGTTGAAACGATGCTTTGCCTGAGGGCAGTTCGTATTCTTCTGGTCAATATAAATCACCAGTTTAATCTCCTTGGCGTTGAGTTTTGAAAAGGAGTTTTCAATCATGAATGCGGAAGCTAACAAGATGTCTTTGACCACCCGTGTCTTGCTGGGCATGGTGATGGGTATTGTGACTGGTTTTGCTATTCGGTTTTTGTTCGGCGAAGAAGGTTTCGTCAACGAGTATATCGTCAACGGCTTGTTTGACGTTGGTGGCCAAATTTTTGTAGCCAGCTTGAAGATGCTGGTGGTTCCTTTGGTATTCGTTTCACTGGTGTGTGGCACCAGCGCACTGAAAGATATCGCAACGCTGGGTCGTTTGGGTGGCAAAACCCTGATGTTCTATCTGGGCACCACAGCGCTGGCGATCACCCTGGCAATGAGCCTTGCGCTGCTGTTTGGCCCAGGTAAAGGTGCTGACCTTTCTGCGGCATCGTCTTTCCAAGCTTCTGAAGCGCCATCGCTGGGCGATGTGATTGTGGGCATGTTCCCAACGAACCCAATCAGCTCAATGGCGGAAGGCAACACGCTGCAAATCATCATTTTTGCGCTGCTGTTCGGTATTGCTATCAGTGCGTCTGGTAAGCCAGGTGAGCGCGTGGCGGCCTTCTTCCGTGATCTGAACGAAGTGATTCTTAAGCTGGTTGCGCTGCTGATGAATCTGGCCCCGTTTGGTGTGTTCTGTCTGATGGCGAAGTTGTTTACCTCGCTGGGTCTGTCTGCGATTGTCAGTCTGGCGGAATATTTCTTCGTGTTGGCGGGTGGCCTGGTGCTGCATGCGCTGGTGACTTACACCACCTTGCTTAAGGTATTCAGCGGCCTGAGCCCGGTAACATTCCTCAAGAAAATGGAAGATGCCATCATGTTTGCGTTCTCGACGGCGTCGTCGAATGCGACCATTCCCGTGTCGATGGAAACCACCACTCGCCGCATGGGTGCTGACAACAAGATTGCGTCTTTTACCATTCCGCTGGGTGCGACCATTAACATGGACGGCACGGCGATGATGCAGGGTGTGGCGACGGTATTTATCGCGCAGGCATTCAATGTTGACCTGACTATGATGGACTACATGACGGTTATCCTGACGGCAACACTGGCGTCTATCGGTACCGCGGGTGTGCCGGGCGTGGGTCTGGTGATGCTGGCGATGGTATTGAATCAGGTGGGCCTGCCGCTGGAAGGTATTGCACTGATCATGGGTGTTGACCGTTTGCTGGACATGATTCGTACCGCGGTGAACATTACAGGTGACTGTGCGGTAACCTGTATTGTCGCCAAAAGTGAAGACGCGTTGGATGAGAAACGCTTCAATGACATGAAAGCGGCGGAAGAAGACGAGAAAATCGTGTTCCGACCTCACGCGCAGTAACTCACTGCTACTAATAAAAAACGCCAGCTTGTCTGGCGTTTTTTGATCTCTCAGCACCTTGAACCGTAATGCATACTGTTGATTGAAATAAGAAACGGTAGCGATTCCAATGACCCGGTTCCACACACTCAGACTGATTCTCGGCGACCAGCTAAATGCCAGCCATTCGTGGTACAGCGAACACGACGATGGTGTGTTGTACCTGATCGCAGAGCTGCGTCAGGAAACGGACTACGCCCCCCACCACGTTCAGAAAGTCTGTGCCTTTTTCGCTTCGATGAAAGGTTTTGCACTGGCTTTGGAAAAGGCTGGCCATAAGGTGCTGCACTTAACGCTGGATGAAACCCAGAAGTTCCCCTCGTTGGATGTTTTGCTGACTGAGCTGATTGAAAAATATGGTATCACACAGTTTGAATACCAACTTCCTGATGAATACCGGTTGCGCGAACAGCTTCGCCTGTTTAGTGATTCTTTAGGTATTGAGACCAGAGCGACAGGCTGCGAGCATTTTCTGGTGCCAGATGATGCTTTGGGTCAGCATTTCACCAAAGGCAAGCATCACCTGATGGAGTCTTTCTATCGCAAGATGCGCAAGCAATTTGATGTGATGATGGAAGGTGACAAACCGGAAGGTGGAAAGTGGAATTACGACAAAGATAACCGGGCTAAACTGAGCACCGCCGAACTTGAATGTGTCCCTGAGCCATTAGTTTTTGCCAATGATGTTTCAGACATTCTTGAGCGGTTGAAGCGTCATGGTGTGAAAACCATAGGTGTAGCTACCCCACAGCTTCTTTGGCCTGTCACTCGAAGACAGTCGATAGAACTGCTCGATTACTTCTGTCAGTACCTGCTACCCAAATTCGGCAGTTTTCAGGACGCGATGACATCTGAGAGCCCGCATCGCTGGAGCCTTTATCATTCCCGACTTTCCTTTGCACTCAACAGCAAAATGCTTCACCCAATGCAGGTGATTCAAGCTGCAATAAAGGCGTACCGCCAGCCTGACTCCGGCATTAGCATCAATCAGATAGAGGGCTTTGTCAGGCAGATTCTTGGCTGGCGTGAGTTTGTCCGCGGGCTTTATTGGGCAAACATGCCGGAGTATTCAACCATGAACGCATTGGGTGGCACACGAACATTGCCTGATTTCTTTTGGACGGGCGAAACCAAGATGCAATGCCTGAAACAGGCTATTCAACAGTCGCTCGATTACGGCTATGCACATCACATCCAACGCTTGATGGTTACCGGTAACTTCACCCTGCTCACGGGCATTGCACCGGAAGAAGTCGATGCCTGGTATCTGGGGATCTACGTCGATGCCATTGAGTGGGTAGAGTTACCGAACGTTCGGGGAATGGCGCTGTTTGCAGATGGCGGTCTGTTCGCCACCAAGCCCTACAGTGCCAGCGGTAACTACATCAATAAGATGAGCGATTACTGCGCGGGTTGCCACTACAAAGTGAAAGAAAAAGTGGGAGAGGGTGCTTGTCCTCTGAACAGTCTTTATTGGCATTTTATGGAACGTCATCGCGCTAAAATTGCGGTGAATCCGCGAGCCGGCATGGTTTATCGCGGCTGGGATGGAAAATCCGACGAAGAGCGTAGTGCGGTATTAGAGCAAGCTGAGCACTATTTGGGCAATCTTAATAATCTCTAACTGTTTAATTTATCGTGATATTTGTAATTTTGGCATTATCGCTATGAATGAGTGCGGCCTTTTTGATTCTGTTGGTAATTAATATCGAAAAATCATGCTAATACGACAAGTTTTATTTGTTTTACCTCACTGACGTAAACAGTAATAGTTTGCGTTTATTTAGGCAAATTGGCCTGAATGTTGTGAATGTAAAATGGAGTTGTCGTTGTGAGTGATAAAAGCCACGATGAATTAATGTCACCGGATGGTGCGGTGACGCCTATCGATACTGACTACCAAGTAGGTCAGGATAATATCGCCCTGCAAATCGGTCCTTTGGGTCTGGATATCCATAACCGCGTGTTTTTGGTTTCAGGCGGTATGATTGCACTGTTCGTGTTAGTCACTTTGTTGTTCCGCAACTCTGTTGGCCCTCTGTTCAACGAGATGCGAAACACCCTTACTGCTCAGATGGACTGGTTCTTCATCGGTGCAGGTAACCTTTTCGTTATTCTCTGTCTGATCCTTATCTTCAGCCCATTGGGACGTGTACGTCTCGGCGGCACAGAAGCTACCCCTGATTACACCTATGTCGGTTGGTTTTCCATGCTGTTTGCTGCAGGTATGGGTATCGGCCTGATGTTCTATGGCGTGTCTGAACCACTTTCACACTATGCATCTTCTTTTGGCGGTGTGGTTGAGACAAATGGCGTTCGTACTGACTGGGCACCATTGGGTGGTGCTGCGGGCGATATGGTTGCTGCAAAAGATCTGGGTATGGCCGCGACGATTTACCACTGGGGCCTGCACCCATGGGCTATCTACGCGTTGCTGGCTCTGTCTTTGGCGTTGTTCTCGTTTAACAAAGGCTTGCCACTGACAATTCGTTCGGTGTTCTACCCAATTTTCGGTGAGCGTATCTGGGGCTGGCCGGGCCATATCATTGATATCACTGCGGTAGTGGCGACACTGTTCGGTCTGGCTACGTCACTGGGCTTTGGTGCGTCACAGGCGGCTGCAGGTCTGGACTTCCTGTTCAACATTCCAAGCGGCATTACCACTCAGGTTATCCTCATCATCGGTATCACAGGCCTTGCGCTAACGTCTGTGGTTGCGGGTCTGGATTCTGGCGTGAAGCGCTTGTCTGAGTTCAACATGGCGATGGCCACCTTGCTGATGGTGTTTGTGATTGTGGTAGGTCCTACCCTGTCAATATTCACCAACCTGGGTACCAATATGGTGGCGTATTTCGAGAACCTGCCTGCACTGTCGAACCCATTTGGCCGCGAAGATGCTAACTACTCACAAGGCTGGACGGCGTTCTACTGGGCATGGTGGATGTCCTGGTCGCCATTCGTAGGTATGTTTATCGCGCGTGTTTCGCGTGGCCGTACGGTGCGTGAATTTATTATCTGTGTACTGCTGATCCCAACGTCTGTCTGTGTGTTGTGGATGACAGCATTCGGTACCACGGCGATTGAGCAGCTGCAGGATGGTTACCGCGCAGTGGTTGATGCAGATCTGCCGTTACAACTGTTCAACATGCTGGATGGCCTGCCTCTGTCGAGCATTACCTCTCTGTTGGGTATCATTCTGGTGGTGGTTTTCTTCGTCACCTCTTCAGATTCCGGTTCGCTGGTTATCGATACCATTTCTGCAGGCGGTAAGGTGGATGCACCAGTACCACAGCGTATCTTCTGGTGTTCGTTTGTGGGTCTGGTAGCGATTTCTCTGTTGCTGGGTGGTGGCCTTGGGGCGCTGCAGGCAATGGTGGTATCGACAGGTCTGCCATTCTGTATCGTTCTGTTGCTTTGTGCATTCTCCCTGGTGAAGGGATTGATGTCTGAGCCACGCAAATAAGCGAAAGAAATAAATCCGGGTTCGTGCCCGGATTTTTCTTTTTATGTAAAAACCCAAACACAAAACGTAACTGACACATTGGCCGAAACTGGATCCAGCACGGCGCATTTGCGTAATTCAACTACCCTATGCAGGGATAGAAATAGAGGGTTAGTACGCGAATCCAATGTTTAGAGCTCAATGGTTATTTGCGTTGGCTGTCTGCCTGATTAACACGATATTGTGGCTAATTATTGTGCAATTACAGCGATTAATTCGACTCATTTCTCACTATTGAAGCATTGAACACTAAGGATATGTTAGAGTGTTTAGGTCATTAGACCTTAAGTTAGTGAGCGTTCAATATGCCTGATGATAGAAAACCTCGTTTTCTGTTGTTTCACCCTGCATATTCAACGCCATTAGCTGCTTAACTCGCAAAACGGATTAAGGAGTTTACTGTGAGCGATAAAAGTCATGAAGAGTTGATGAAACCGGATGGTGACGTCAACCCCATAGACACAGATTATCAGGTTGGGCAGGACAACATTGCCATGAAGATCGGGCCATTTGGTCTTGATATTCACAACCGCGTTTTCCTCATTTCCGGCCTCGCCGTTGTTCTTTTCGTCTTCATTACACTCGCCTTCCAGAAAGACGTTGCCCCTATTTTTGGTGAGATACGAGGCTGGCTGACGACTAACCTGGACTGGTTCTTCCTTTCCGCGGGTGACATCTTCGTGATCACCTGTTTGGTACTGGTAGTCAGCCCATTGGGTAAGGTCCGACTCGGTGGTACTGAAGCCACGCCAGACTATACCTACGCAGGCTGGTTCTCCATGTTGTTTGCCGCTGGTATGGGTATCGGTCTGATGTTCTGGGGGGTTGCAGAGCCTTTATCCCACTACGGTGCAGCGCTAGGCGGTACTTCTGTTGAAAATGGTGTGCGGACCGACTGGGCGCCATTGGGTGCAGCCGCTGGGGATCCGAAAGCGGCGGCAGATTTGGCCATGGCCGCAACCATTTACCACTGGGGTCTCCATCCTTGGGCGATTTATGCGGTGCTTGCATTAGGTCTGGCACTGTTTTCGTTTAACAAGGGCTTGCCGCTCACCATGCGTTCTGTGTTTTACCCACTTTTTGGTGAGCGTGTATGGGGCTGGGTCGGCCATGTCATTGATATTCTGGCGGTCGTGGCCACCTTGTTTGGTCTGGCAACTTCGTTGGGACTGGGTGCCTCGCAAGCTGCTTCGGGCCTGAATTATCTGTTTGGTATCCCACTTGGTGAAACCACAGAGGTGATTCTGGTTATCCTGATCACGGCGCTGGCTCTTGTGTCAGTCATGGCGGGTCTGGATGCCGGTGTGAAGCGCCTGTCTGAAATCAACATGATTCTGGCGATGGCGCTGTTGCTGTTTGTGATCCTGATGGGGCCAACCATTGCGATTCTGACCGGCTTCTTTGGCAATCTGGCCTCTTATGTTGAACACTTGCCTGCGCTTTCCAGCCCGTTCGGACGTGAAGATTCTAACTTTGCCGCTGGCTGGACCGCATTCTACTGGGCTTGGTGGATTTCTTGGTCGCCATTTGTCGGTATGTTTATCGCACGTGTTTCGCGTGGTCGCACGGTACGTGAATTCATCACTTGTGTACTGCTGATCCCTTCACTGGCTTGTGTATTGTGGATGACTGCGTTTGGT
Source organism: Grimontia sp. AD028 (assembly GCF_000973155.1). Classification (NCBI taxonomy): domain Bacteria; kingdom Pseudomonadati; phylum Pseudomonadota; class Gammaproteobacteria; order Vibrionales; family Vibrionaceae; genus Grimontia; species Grimontia sp. AD028. The sequence goes on from NZ_LASY01000111.1 coordinate 8,198, forward strand.
GGCACAGCCATCAGCCAGGTGGTCAATGATGGTTACACGGCAGTGACAGAGGCAGATCTGCCATTGAAACTGTTCGCGATGCTGGATGCACTACCATTGGCTTCAATCACGTCATTTATCGGTATTATTCTGGTGGTGGTTTTCTTTGTGACCTCATCAGATTCAGGATCACTGGTTATCGATACGATTTCTGCTGGTGGTAAGGTGGATGCACCTGTGCCACAGCGTGTGTTCTGGTGTACGTTTGAAGGATTGGTCGCGATTGCCTTGGTCTTGGGTGGCGGATTGGTTGCCCTTCAGGCGATGGCGGTATCGACCGGATTCCCGTTCACCATCGTGTTGCTGGTTGCCTGTGTCTCGGTGATAAAGGGACTGATGTCCGAACCGCGAGGCTAGGTTGACCAACCTTGTAAGCGCAGCGGGGCAGACATGACGTCTGCCCTGTTTCGTCTGGTTTGAAGTCCGAGTCTGATTTCCGGTCGGAAGTAAACTCGTTGAGAGATTGATAAGTAATGGAAGCGGAACAAATAGAAATCGCAGCGTTTCTCAAACAACATGCGCCCTTCAATGAATTGCCGGAAGAAGAAGTGGATGAAGTGGCCAAGCAGGTCGAAATTTCCTACTTCCGCGCAGGGACGCAAATCTTTGAATACGGTCAGCCAATCCACGAACTGTGTTTGGTTCGCAGTGGTGTGGTCGAAATCTATCGCCGCAAAGGAGAGCTTTATAACCGGCTCTCTGAAGGGGGTACGTTCGGCCAATGGGGATTGATGATGAACCGCCGTGTTCGCTTCCCTGCCAAAGCGATTGAAGACAGTCTGGTTTACTTTATTCCTGATACCGTTTTTGATGACCTCAGCGAACGCTTTGAATCTTTCTCAGACTTTATGGAGGTGGAAGACGGATTACGTTTGCGTCAGGCGGTGGAAAACCACCGTGACAGCAATGATCTCACTACCTCTAAAGTCACCAACCTGATTTTGCGCGATCCCGTGACGGTGGATTGTGAATCTTCTGTTCGCCATGCTGCACAAATCATGACTGACGAAGGCGTATCTTCGCTGTTGGTGATGACAGTAGAAGCCGATGAAGAAGGTGTGGAGCAGGAGCGTATTGCAGGCATCATCACCGACAGGGACTTGCGCTCCCGCGTGGTGGCTCCTGGCTTACCTTATGAGACGCAGATTACTGAGATTCTGACTCCACAAATTATCACGCTCGATCACAATGCCTATGTATTCGAAGCCATGCTGACCATGCTTCGTAACAACCTGCATCACTTGCCAATCCTCAAAAATCAAAAGCCTGTGGGCGTGGTTGCTCTGTCTGATATCGTGCGTTACGAATCCCAGAGCAGTTTGGTGATTGTGAGCAGTATCTTCCGTCAGCAAACCGTTGAAGATCTGGCGGCTTTGTCGAAAGACGTACCAGCCTGTTTCTCCCGTATGGTTTCTGAAGATGCCAACTCACATATGATTGGTTCTGCGATGGCGGTGATAGGCAGAAGCTTCAAGCAGCGACTTCTTGAGCTGTATGAAGAAGAGTATGGCCCGCCACCTATTGGTTATTGTTTCCTTGCACTAGGGTCAATGGCGCGTGACGAACAACTGATTGTGACCGATCAGGACAACGCACTGATTCTGGATGACAAGTACGATCCTGGAGAGCATGAAGAATACTTTGTGAACCTTGCAAAGTTTGTGAGTGATGGCCTTGCGCAATGTGGTTACAGCTATTGTACCGGTAACATTATGGCGACTAACCCTGAGTGGCGTAAGACCCGTGCGGAATGGGAAGAGACGTTCGCGGACTGGATTGACCATCCGAACCCTCAGTCGTTATTGAACAGCAATATCTTCTTCGATCTTGATGGCGTTTACGGCGCAACGAACTGGGCTGAAACACTCAAAGCATTCGTGTCGCGACGTGCGAAGCGTAATAACCGCTTCCTGGCCTGTATGGCGCGCAATGCACTGAACCGCACTCCACCTCTTGGTTTCTTCAAGAGCTTTGTGATGGAGCAGGACGGTCGACACAAAAACTCGATGAACCTGAAACGCCGCGGCACCGCGCCACTGGCAGATCTGATCCGTGTTCACGCACTGGCGGTGGGCTCCCGTTCCCAGAACTCGTTTGAGCGCTTGGACGACATCATCGAAGCGGGCATTTTGCCGAAAGGTCGAGGTGAAGATATCCGTGATGCGATGGAGTTCATCTCCATGGTACGCATACGCCATCAGGCTATTGATGTGGAGCAGGAGATTGAGCCTGATAACAATATCGAGCCTGAAAACCTGTCTGAATTCGAGCGCCGCAACCTCAAAGACGCTTTCCAGATCATGAGTAACGCGCAGAAGTTCCTCAAGTACCGTTACCAGCCAAATCGCAGTAATTAGGGGCATGTAGTGTTAATTCTTGAACCTAAAAACGGTGCAAAAGACGTCAAGGTGGGTCCTGACTGGTCAACGCTCAATGAACGATTGAAGCAAAAAGCCAAGGTGCCTCTGCTGAAGCGTTTTTACGAAGCGGGTGTCGTAAATGGTGACACCCCAGTGTCTGAGGTTGAGTTCGTTGCGCTGGATCTGGAAACCACGGGGTTGGATCCCAGTAAAAACGACATTGTCAGCATTGGTTTGGTGCCGTTTACACTCAATCGTATTCATTGCCGCGAAGCCAAGCATTGGATTGTGAAACCGAGAAAACCGCTGGAAGACGACTCTGTGGTTTTCCACGGTATTACTCACTCTGATGTGAGTGATGCGCCGGATTTACGCCGGATTTTGGAAGAGGTGTTGGCGTCTTTGGAAGGGAAGATTGTGGTGGTGCATTACCGTCGCATCGAGCGTGATTTTATCGAGGCGGCGGTCAAAAGCCGTTTGGGTGAAACCTTGTTGTTTCCGGTGGTGGATACTCTGGAGATTGAATCCTGGTATTACCGTAAACCTTTCCAGAAGTTCTGGTCCTGTCTAATGAAAAAGCCGCTAACATCTATTCGGTTGGCAGACAGTCGCCGTCGTTACAACTTGCCATTTTATCAAGGACATAACGCGCTGACGGATGCGATTGCAACTGCCGAGCTGCTTCAGGCGCAAATCGCACACCGTTTCGGTCGTGACCATCCCATCAAGGCGCTGTGGCGTTAAATCTCAGCGACTGAAATCAATGATATCGGCCTAAGTTCACGTTTTTAGTAATCAAAACGCTGTAACCGGGTCGATTTTTTTAGTGCTTTGCTCACTGTGTTACAGTCAAAGGGATGAGCTGGTATCTGTCTTTGACGTTTCGTCCTTGACAACTCTTTGCGCCGATTGCCCGACGTAAAGGTACGATACGTAAATTCGCTGCCGACAAAGGATGGCAAGATGATTGAAGAAAACAAAGTCGTAAAAATCGACTACACGGTAAAAGACGAAGAAGGACAGCTGATTGATACGTCGGAAGGCAAAGATCCTTTAGCGTATCTGCACGGTGCAGGAAATATCATTCCGGGTTTGGAAAAAGCACTGGAAGGTCGCTCTGAAGGTGAAGAGTTTGCCGTTCAAATTCAACCAGACGATGCATACGGCCAGCGTAACGAAGCGTTGATTCAAGTGGTTGAGCGCGGTGTATTCCAGGGCGTAGACCAATTGGACGTGGGTATGGTGTTCAATGCCCAAGGCCCACAAGGCAATATCCAAGTGACGATTATTGCGATCGAAGGCGATGAAGTGACGATCGATGGCAACCACCCATTGGCGGGTGTCGTACTCCAATTTGAAGGCGTTATCCGCGAAGTGCGTGAAGCAACTGCCGAAGAAATCGAACACGGCCACGTTCACTAATACTGATGAACGACCCATGAAAAGCGAGCCATTGGGCTCGCTTTTTTGTTAGTGCTTATCTAATACCAATCGTAGTAAA
>NZ_LASY01000112.1:0-12201 GCF_000973155.1 Grimontia sp. AD028
GCTATGTGCGACCCGGAAAATTGCTTCGCACTTGAGGTCAGGTCCGGGAGACCAGCCCCACTTGCCGCAAGCAACTAGGGGTGCCCCTCATTGAGCCCTATCCGTTCTGCTACTTATTAATAAGCTTCAATCTGTGCAACTGTGCGTACCGGTTAAATAACAGAGGTTTTTGCTATCGAGGCTATACGGGCACAACAATTCCTAATAAGCATCTGTATTAAAGGCTTCTGGTTAGAAGGTGATGCCTACCCGTGCAATAATTCCTGCGACCATAGCGAGATACATCAGAAACCCTAAGCCGTTACCCACCCATATTGTTGGGTTTTTATGGTAAAGACCATAAATGGTCCAAAGCATGGCGATAAAAGAATAGAGCACCCAGGTTGTCAGAGATAACCCTGCGGCGTGCTCACTGTGTGAGAAGTAGAGCTTATAGATTTGAGGTAACGTTGCCAGAGGACTGACTAAGCCCATTACAAGCATCAAAGGTTCCAGCGCTTTCCCTATCTTTTCAATCACGCTCATTGCTCACCTCACTTGAGTTAATTCCTAGTGAGGATAGTCAGGAGATATGGCTGTTGCTGCTCTTCGCGATACCGATGCTGAGACAGTATCGCAACTAGATCGTTTTCCCTTCCGCTACGTCCCACAGTGCTTTAATAAGCGGGTTATCTCTCTGTGAGCGAAGACAGCAGACGCCCAACTCAAATGGCTTAATGGGGGCTAGCTTAAGCTTTTCGATTTTATCCCTGACAGGACTGTTATTGATCACCACATCTGGCGCGATGCCCACACCACACCCGAGCGCCACCATACTGACAATGGCTTCATGGCCGGAAACCTGCGCGTAGATGTTGGGTTTGATCTTCATCTTCTTAAACCAGGTGTTTGCACGCTCCCTGGCGGTTCCTGCTTCTGGCACGATAAAGGGAATGGAAGACCAATCAGGATCTTCACTTTGCAGGGTATCAGGGAAACTGCTGACACCAGCAGGTGCGATAATAGATAGCGGGATATCGCTGATAGGTTCGAATGAAACCTTTGAAGGAAGCTGTTCAGGCAAAGCGGATATTGCAATGTCTGCTTCATCAGAGAGCACTTTGTCTATGGCCTGTGCCGGGTCCCCTGTAGACACTTTAAGCTCAATAAGTGGGTGTCTTAAGCGAAACTCTGATAGCAGTTCAGGTAAATGGCTATAACTTGCGGTGACCGAACAGAACAGCCTTATCTCGCCGACTAGCTCATTCCCTGAGGCATTAAACTGACTCTGGTATTGCTGCCATTCAGACAGAATTCTCATCGCGACAGGTAATAGCTTTTTCCCCGCTAGTGTCAGCTCTACGCTTCGGTTATCCCTCAGAAAAAGCTGCTGTTCAGCTTCTTGCTCAAGCTTCTGTATTTGGCGGCTCAGCGCTGATGGGCTGATGTGCATTGCAGCTGCTGTTTTGGAGAAACTTTTACTGTCACATAGGTGTATGAACAGTTGAAGATGTTTGATGTTCATCGTTTAACTTCCATGTTGCAAAAAATGCAATTACATGTTGTGAATATATCACTTTAAGCAACTAATTACCTGATCTATGATGGGGGCAATTCGATGCAACAGATTGTCATGTTCGCATCGCCAAAGGACAAAATTTCTTCACGGAGCATTCGATATGTCTAACTATTTCAATACCTTGAACTTGCGTGAGCAATTAGCTCAGCTGGGTGTTTGCCGTTTTATGGATAAAGCGGAATTCGCAAATGAAGCGGATTACCTGAAAGGCAAGAAGGTTGTTATCGTGGGTTGTGGTGCACAGGGCCTGAACCAGGGTCTTAACATGCGCGACTCGGGTCTGGACGTGTCTTACGCTCTGCGTCAGGCAGCGATTGACGAGCAACGCCAATCTTACAAAAACGCGAAAGAGAACGGCTTCAACGTAGATAACTACGAAAACCTGATCCCTCAGGCTGATCTGGTAGTTAACCTGACTCCAGACAAACAACACACTGCAGTTGTTAACGCTGTGATGCCTCTGATGAAAGAAGGTGCTGCGCTGGGCTACTCACACGGTTTCAACATCGTTGAAGAAGGTATGCAGGTTCGTAGTGACCTGACTGTTGTGATGGTTGCTCCTAAGTGCCCAGGTACTGAAGTACGTGAAGAGTACAAGCGTGGCTTCGGTGTTCCAACACTGATGGCAGTTCACCCAGAGAACGATCCAAAAGGCGAAGGTCACGAAATCGCAAAAGCATGGGCAGCTGCAACTGGTGGTCACCGCGCAGGCGTTCTGGAGTCTTCTTTCGTTGCGGAAGTAAAATCTGATCTTATGGGTGAGCAAACTATCCTGTGTGGCATGCTGCAGGCAGGCTCTATCGTTTGTTACGAGAAGATGATTGCTGACGGTATCGATGCGGGTTACGCGGGTAAACTGCTGCAGTTTGGTTGGGAAACCATCACTGAAGCACTGAAATTTGGCGGCATCACTCACATGATGGATCGCCTGTCTAACCCAGCAAAAGTAAAAGCATTCGAACTGTCTGAAGATCTGAAAGACCTGATGCGCCCACTGTACAACAAGCACATGGACGACATCATCTCTGGTCACTTCTCATCAACCATGATGGCTGACTGGGCGAACGATGACGTGAACCTGCTGGGCTGGCGTGCAGAAACTGCTGAAACGGCATTTGAAAACTACCCAGAAACTGACGTGAAGATTTCTGAGCAAGAGTACTTCGACAACGGCATCCTGATGGTTGCTATGGTTCGCGCGGGTGTTGAACTGGCGTTTGAAGCAATGACTGCATCTGGCATCATCGAAGAGTCTGCATACTACGAGTCACTGCACGAGCTGCCTCTGATCGCAAACACCATCGCACGTAAGCGTCTGTACGAAATGAACGTGGTTATCTCTGATACAGCAGAGTACGGTAACTACCTGTTCGCTAACGTTGCAACGCCACTGCTGCGTGAGAAATTCATGCCGTTGGTTGGTACTGACGTGATTGGTAAAGGCCTGGGTGAAACTGGCAACCATGTTGATAACCAAACGCTGATCGACGTGAACGAAGCTCTGCGTAACCACCCAGTAGAGTGGATTGGTCAGGAGCTGCGTGGCTACATGACTGACATGAAGCGCATTGCAGTGGGTGACTAATCACCGCAATAGATAAATACGAAAAACCCGGCAATAGCCGGGTTTTTTTATGTCTTTCGTTTTGCGCTTAAGCGTCAGACTTCTCGTTAAGCTTCTGCTCAAACTCAGCCAGCTTCTGTTCCATTTCAGTCAGCTTTTGACGGGTACGAAGCAAAACCTGCGTCTGAACATCAAACTCTTCGCGACTGACAACATCCAGTTTAGCCAGCTGTGATTGGATCACCTCACGAACCTTCTGCTCAACATCATTACCCAGATCTTTTACCGGCTTCGGCATAGATTCATGGATTTGCTTGGCAATTTGCTCCAACTTTTTTGGGTCGAACATGCGTTACTCCTTATTTTGATGCCGTTATTCTAAGCAACACCTGACCTTTTGTCGAAAGTGTCGTATCGCAAAAGGCTACTACTCATTACGCTGAAAAAAGAAAAGGGTCTCAATTGAGACCCTTTGTCATATTGGGAGAATATCAGTGCGCGGGTTTTTCCTGCGCTGATACATCCAAATCTTCTTCAAACTCTGGCAGTGGTTCGTGCTTGCTTGCCAGATAGGTGTAGATCACCGGCAGTACAAACAGGGTGAACAGAGTACCAATTGCCAGACCGGCAACGATAACGATACCGATACTGAAACGTTGCGCGGCACCTGCACCAGTTGCGTACATCAGCGGGATAAGACCTGCGATCATCGCTGCAGTGGTCATCAGGATTGGACGCAGACGCACTTTCGCGGCCTCCATCACCGCTTCCATCTTGTTCATGCCACGATGAAGCTGCTCTTCTTTTGCTACCTCACAGATAAGGATACCGTGCTTAGTGATAAGGCCGATCAGCGTGATGAGACCTACCTGAGAGTAGATGTTCATTGATGCTGCGCCCCAAGCGAGAGCAATCAGCGCGCCACAGATAGCCAGTGGTACAGAGACCAGAATCACCAGTGGATCACGCAGCGATTCGAACTGAATCGCCAGAACCAGGAATATCACCGCCAGAGCTAGCATAAAGGTGCCTACCAGTGCGCTACCTTCCGTCACGAACTGGCGGGCTTCGCCGAGGTAATCGTGCTGATAACCGCGAGGAAGTTTCTCAGCTGCGATATTCTCAAACCAGTTGATGGCATCGCCCATCGCAACGCCAGGTGCAGCAACCGCACCTATGGTTGCAGAGTTCAGCTGGTTGAAGTGAGGCAGGGCGCGAGGTTCGGCTACCACATCAATGGTGATCAGTGAGCCCAATGGCACAGCCTCACCGTTCGCAGAGCGTACGTAGTAACCTTTGATGGACTCTGGGTTCAGGCGGTACTTACGCTCGACCTGTGGGATAACCTCATAGGAACGGCCATCCAGATCGATACGGTTCACGTAGCCATCGGCCATCATTGTACCTAAGGTAATACCGATATCCTGCATGGTCACGCCGTATGCGCCAGCTTTGTCTTTGTCGATGTTGATTTTCATCGTCGCCGAATCGAAGTTCAAATCCATGTCTGAGTAGACAAACATAGAGTTGCTCTTCACTTCAGACAGTACGTCTGACGCTACCTGGAACAGGCTCTCGAAGTTGCTAGGTGTGGTGATCACGAACTGGATAGGCAGACCGGAAGACGCACCTGGAAGTTCTGGCATCTGGAAGGCAGTCACCGCCATACCCGGGATGTCTTTCACTTCCTCAGTCATACGCTTCACGATGTCAGCCTGACTGGCTTCACGCTCACTCCAAGGTACCAAAGAGGCGATACCAAATGCCTGATTGGATTTAGGCACACCAGAGAATACCTGCGAGAAGGCCACTTCTGGCTGGTCAGCCAGTTTCTGGTTTACTTCTGCCATGGTGTTCTGGATGTAATCTAAGTTTGCCGTTGATGGCGCTGTACCCATCATCACCAGCACGCCTTTATCTTCCGCGGGTGCAAGTTCACTAGGAATGAACTTGAACAGCAGTGGCAAGCTGACAAACACGATCACGGCGAAGGTGATGATGACAGGACGTACCTTCATCACGCCGCCCAGCATGCGGGTATAGCTCTCGGTCATGCGATCAAGGAAGTGGTGTACTTTTGCTTCGAATTTGCTTGGCTGCGCATTGGCTTTCAGCATCTTCGAACACATCATCGGCGACAGGGTCAGCGCGATAATACCGGAGACAAATACCGCACCAGCCAGCGTCAGGGCGAACTCTTTAAACAGCGAGCCTGTGATACCCCCCATTAGTGCGATAGGTGCGTACACTGCTGCCAGCGTCAGTGTCATCGAAATCACCGGCACGGCAATTTCGCGGGTACCGATGATGGCGGCGCGGAATGGGGACTCCCCGAGCTTGATGTGTCTATCGACGTTCTCCAGAACAACGATGGCGTCATCCACCACCAGACCGATAGCGAGTACCATCGCGAGCAGCGTCATCAGGTTCAGTGAGAAACCGAACAGCTCCATCATCATGGCCACACCGATAAGCGATAGCGGGATGGTGATGATCGGGATGAGTACTGCGCGGAATGAGCCCAGGAACAGGGTGATCACCACCAGTACGATAAGTGCTGCTTCGATGATAGTTTTCACTACCTCGTGAATCGATTCGTTGATGGCAACGGTCGAGTCATAAAGCACGTTCATCTTGATGGTGCTTGGCATGTTACGCTCAAGCTCTGGGAGCTTCTCAAGCACATCTGTCGCGATGTTAATCGGGTTGGCGGTTGGTGCGGCGTTAATGGCTGCAACCACAGCTTCTGAACCGTTTGCTGTCGCACGGTAAACGTCATGGCTCTTCTCAAGCGATACCTTTGCGATGTCACCAAGACGAATGACCTGACCTTTCTGGGTGGCAACAACCAGGCGTTTCAGCTCTTCGGTGTCAGAAACCTGAGTGTTTGCTGAACCGTTGTATACCATGTAGGTACCGATGGACTGACCGGTCGCAGACTGGAAGTTGTTGGCGTTCAGCACGCCCATCACGTCAGTCGCTGTCAGGTTAAACGCAGCCATTTTCGCCGGATCCAGCCATACACGCAGCGCGTACTTGAGGCCACCATAGAGGTCGATACTTGCTACACCGTTTACGGTAAACAGCTGAGGCTTGGTCACACGTTCCAGATAGTCAGTGATCTGGCTGGAATCCAGCTCTTCTGACGTAAAGCCGATGTACATTACCGCTGTGGTAGAACCGGTTGACATCGACACCGACGGGTCTTCTGACTCGCCTGGCAACTGTGCACGTACCGAGTTCACCTTTGCCAGAATGTCAGCAAGCGCAGCATTTGGATCGGTATTGAGCTTCATGTATGCCGTGATGGTTGAGCTACCCAGCACTGACTCCGAGGTCATGAAATCAATGTTGTCCGCCTGTGCGACGGCCTGCTCAAGTGGCGTAGTAATAAAGCCCTGAATAAGGTCAGCACTCGCACCATAGTAACTGGTGGAGATAGTGACCACAGTATTGGTCATGTCCGGGTATTCCCGCACCTGCATCTTGAACATCGACTGCAGGCCAAGCAGTGCGATCAGAAAACTGATCGACACCGCCAGTACCGGACGCTTGATGAAAATATCAGTGAATTTCATAGCGGCCTCTTACAGTTGTGGCAGCTCTGCCGGTGGGTTGAGAGCATCACTTTCCACAACACGTACCTTCGCACCGTTGCTCAGACGCACCTGACCGGAAGTCACGACTTTGTCACCTGGCTCCAGACCTTCCAGCACGTGTGCGATGTGATCTTTACGCTCACCGACTTTCACAACCTGCTGATAGGCTCGGGTTGCGCCGTCTTCCTCACGCAGTACATACACGTTTTCACCGTAGAGGGTGAAGTTTATGGCGGTCTGATCGACAACGATTTGTTCTTCAAACGTCGGCAGAATGATGTTCGCACGGGCAAACATGCCTGAACGCAGTTGACCGTGGTTATTTGGAATATCTGCTTGTACCTGGATCAAACCGCTCTGGAAGTTAACTGCAGGCTCGATTGCGCTGATCTTGCCGGTAAATGGTGTGTCTGGGTAGGCATCTACCGAGATATCAATTTGTTGACCCAGCTTGATTTTCGCAATGTCGGTCTGTGGAACCGTGAAGCGAAGACGCATGATTGACGTGTCTTCCAGACGCACGATTTCTGTGCCTGGTTGTAAGTATTCACCCAAAAAGACGTTACGCAGACCGACGATGCCATCAAATGGTGCATCAATGGTACGACGCTCAATCGACGCATTTAGACTTTCAACATCAGCTTGCAGTGAACGGAAATTCGCTTCGGCTTCATCCAGGGCTTCTTTAGAAATTGAGCCTTTACGGAACAGACCTTGGTAGCGCTTGAACTTCGCTTCAGCAGCAGGCAAGCGAGCTTGGGTACTCTTGAGGTTCGCGACTTCTACTTTTGAGTCTAATGCCAGCAAGAGATCACCTTGTTTGACGGCCTGACCGGATTCAAAGTTGATGTTTTCAATGACGCCGCTGACTTCTGTGGTCAGGGTAACGCCCTGGTTCGGTTCGATAAAACCAATAGCCTCAATGGTAGGGATCCAATCGACTGAAACCATTTCTACCGCTGTGACCGGGAATTCCGGCTCAGGCATGTTTGCCATGTATTCGGCAATTTTCTGTTGCTTGAACATGTTAAAGCCAATCACGGTGCCGAATAGCAAAACCGCCACGACTAACATGACTACAAACCATTTCTTCATTTAGATTGCTCCGATTATCTATGAAGGCAGATAGCATCCCAGCAAGCGTTGATCGTATCCTCGATTGCTGATTCATCTAGTTCTATGACCCCTTGTACCTGTTTGCGTGCAAGGCAAACAGCTGGCTCGATACCAATGCCGGAAAGCACTGAAGTGGAGAGGGGTTTAAACGTTGCGTCTGCAATTCCTGATTCGAAAAACTGGTGGATGGGACTAAAAGCTTTTAAATCCATCAGGCGTTGCTCACCGTTTCTCTGATAGGGCAGACTGTCAAATTGTTCCCGATTGATTGCGTTATCGTCTCGGCGAATGGTTAAGTGCCATGCATTTAGCCACAGCGTGACGAATTGTTGCTTTAACGGCTTATCTGCGTCATGGCCTTCCAACATCTTGGTGGCACACTGCTGAACCACATGATTTCGAAGTTGACTCAGTAAGTCGTTTTTATCTGAAAAGTAACGGTAAATGGTGCCTGCTGCGACCCCGGCTTCCTTTGCTACCATCTGCATCGAGAGGCGATCAAAGCCATGCTGGGCCAACAAGCGTTCCGTTGCTTCCAAGATCTGTGTTTTCTTGTCAGACATAACACAGCGCTCCAATGAATGAACGTTCATTCATTGTATGGATTTTGTTACAGACTGCCAACTCTTTCCTTTAAATAGACGAAAGATGAAGTGCGCCGTTATTCCTTCTACAATGCACCTGCTAAATATCGCGTGATTGAACAGAGGAACCACATGAAACTTAATCCAGCTCAGAATGACGCTGTTCACCATGTCTCCGGGCCCTGCCTGGTGTTAGCTGGTGCGGGTTCCGGTAAAACACGTGTGATCACCAATAAAATTGCTTATCTGGTCCAACAGTGTGGCTACAAGGCTCGTCACATTGCGGCGGTAACTTTTACCAATAAAGCGGCGCGGGAAATGAAAGAGCGCGTCGGCCAGACGCTGAACCGCCAGGAAGCGCGGGGGCTGATGGTCTCTACCTTCCACACTCTCGGCCTGAATATCATCCGTCGCGAGTATAAAAGTTTGGGGTTGAAAGCGGGCTTCTCGCTGTTTGATGATCAGGACCAGATGGCGCTTTTAAAAGAGCTGACTGAAGATGAACTCGACGGCGACAAGGATTTGCTCAACCAATTGCTGCATACCATCTCGAACTGGAAGAATGACATGCTGACGCCTCAGCAGGCGGAATCTGCGGCGATGGGCGAACGCGACCAGTTATTTGCCCATTGCTATGCCATGTACCAAAAGCAGATGAAGGCTTACAACGCGCTGGATTTTGATGATTTGATCCTGATGCCAGTGATTCTGCTGAAAACCAATCAGGAAGTGCGGGAACGTTGGCAAAGTAAAATCCGTTACCTGCTGGTGGATGAATATCAGGACACCAATACCAGCCAATATCAGCTGGTGAAACTGCTGGTGGGTGAACGAGCCCGTTTCACTGTGGTGGGTGATGATGACCAGTCTATTTACAGCTGGCGTGGTGCGCAGCCAAAAAACCTTTTGATGCTGAATCAGGACTTTCCAAGTCTCAAAGTCATCAAGCTGGAGCAAAACTACCGCTCTACCAGTCGCATCCTGCGTGCGGCGAATATCCTCATTGCCAACAACCCGCATGTGTTTGAGAAAACCCTGTTCTCTGCGTTGCCAGACGGTGAAATGCTCAAAGTGCTGAAAGCCAATAACGAAGAGCATGAAGCAGAGCGCGTGGTCGGTGAGATCATTGCGCACAAATTTATGAACCGCACAGACTACAAAGATTACGCGATTTTGTACCGCGGTAATCACCAGTCACGCTTATTCGAAAAAGCGCTGATGCAGAACCGTATTCCTTACAAGATCTCGGGCGGCACCTCATTCTTCGCACGCGCAGAAATTAAAGACATCATGGCGTATCTTCGTTTGCTGACCAATCAGGATGACGACAATGCATTTTTGCGCATCGTGAATACACCGCGTCGCGAAATTGGCCCAGTGACACTCGAAAAGCTGGGAACGTACGCCAACATGCGAGGAAAGAGCTTGTTTGCGGCGAGTTTTGAATTAGGACTTCAGGAGCACCTAAACGGTCGTGGTCTGGAATCCCTGCAACGTTTTACCCGCTGGATTGTCGAGCTTTCCGATCAGTTTGAGCGCGGCGATGCGGTTGATGCAGTGCGCTCGTTGGTGCGTGACTCGCACTACGAAGATTGGCTCTACGAAACCTCAGCCAGCCCTAAGGCAGCAGAGATGCGGATGAAGAACGTCTCCGACCTCTACAGCTGGATTGTGGCGGACTTGGAAGGTGATAACTACGACAACGAAGTGAAGACGCTTCGTGAAGTGGTTCAGCGACTGACACTGCGTGACATGATGGAGCGTGGTGAGGACGATGATGACGCTGATCAGGTGCAGTTGATGACGCTGCATGCCTCTAAAGGGCTAGAGTTTCCGTATGTGTATCTGGTAGGAATGGAAGAAGGTTTTCTGCCGCATCAGTCGAGCATTGATGAAGACAATGTGGAGGAAGAGCGCCGTCTTGCCTACGTGGGGATCACCCGCGCGCAACGTGAGATGACTTTCACGCTTTGTAAGGAGCGCCGTCAGTATGGCGAGTTGATAAAGCCTCTGCCGAGCCGTTTCCTTGAAGAGCTGCCATACGACGATGTGGAATGGGAAGAGAAGAAAAAGCCCCAGACGCAGGAAGAAAGGATGGCAAAAGGGCAGGCAGCAATCGCCAATCTCAGAGCAATGCTTAAAAAAGACTAAAGAAAAGCCGGATAACTCCGGCTTTTCTTTTATGCATCGAGAGCTTCTTCAGCCGATTCGTTCTCGTGCAGCTTACGGATCACTTTGGCTGGTGTGCCACCAATCAGACAATCTTCCGGCATGTCTTTGGTGACTACTGAATTGGCTGCGATCACTGAGCGAGCACCAATGGTCACGCCCTGGCAAATCACTGTATTGCCGCCCAACCAGACATCATCACCCACCACGATCGGGTTGCAGAAGGTTTCCCATTTGCGTCGGCTGCGGTAATCCATAGAGTGGCCGGCTGTGTAAAACTGGCAGTTAGGGCCAATGAGCACGTTGCTGCCAATGGTAATTGGTGCACCATCCAACATCATCGCCCCCATATTGATAAAGGTACTGGGACCGATATTGATGGTTTTACCAAACTCACAATGAAAAGGCGGCATTACCATTGAGTCATCCCCAATGCTGCCAAACAGCTCTGATGCAATATCAATGGATTGGTCAACTGGTAGAGTGTTGTAGCGTTGAAGGAGTTGGAAGGCTTTCGAGCGAATGGAATCAATCGTTTCATCGCACCCATTAAAGGCGAGGCCTTGGGTCATTTTTTCAAATTCGGTCATCTTAGGAACAGGAAAGAAGAAAACACGCGCGAATGATGGGCAATATAGCGGAGGAATTCAGTGTCCTTGCTTCCAGACTGATAAACAGGCATCAAAAAAGCGGCTTGAAAGCCGCTTTTTCACACAATATTGGATGCCTTACAGAGACAACATGTGGTCGATAGCAGCCACGATCTCGTCATCAGAACAATCCATACAGGTTCCGCGTGCTGGCATGCCGTTGAAGCCCTCGATGGCGTGCTTGTTCAGCGTGTCACGACCTTGTGCAAGACGTGGTTCCCAAGCAGCAGGGTCGCTAACTTTTGGTGCGCCCGCAGCACCTGTCGCGTGACATGCCATACAGTAGGTGTTGTAAACGGAATCGCCGGTACGTGGGCCTGATGGTGCAGCCGCAGTCTCAACAGGTGCTTCGCCGTCCAAGTAAACGGAACCGACTGGTGCGATGCGTTCTGCAATGGCTTCTTCTGACATGTCAGCAGCGTGCGCTGTACCCATCAGAAACAAAGCGGTGACAGCAGATACTGCTAAACGACGTAAAAAAATTCCCTTTGCGCTCACTGTTTCACTCCCAATATCTTTTTGGTTCCGAATTATCGGACGTTTTTTATGCGGTTAGATATTTTTATCACAATTGTAGAGGTGGATCGGCTAACTGGGTCGACCTTTCAGCAATTGTGACGATCTTAATTACGAAGTATGGACGAAATAAGGTTAACTCCGTGTAAAGATTAAGTGATTATAGCGCTTTAGATTGTTGCGTGAAACCGTTATGATATCGCCTGCCTGCACTGTTTTTAGCCCGATCGGATAAAAATAAACCGTTCGAAAAAAAAATTAAAAAAAGTGCTAGACGGCAGGAGGCGATATCCGTAATATGCGACTCCGCCGACAGGGGCAAGCGCCCGTAGCTCAGCTGGATAGAGCGTTGGCCTCCGGAGCCAAAGGTCGCAGGTTCGAATCCTGTCGGGTGCGCCAGTCCGGAAAAGAAAATTTGGCGAAATAAAA
Source organism: Grimontia sp. AD028 (assembly GCF_000973155.1). NCBI lineage: Bacteria > Pseudomonadati > Pseudomonadota > Gammaproteobacteria > Vibrionales > Vibrionaceae > Grimontia > Grimontia sp. AD028. The sequence continues at coordinate 12,186 of NZ_LASY01000112.1, forward strand.
CAGTGGTGGCTGTAGC